>JAKPFN010000014.1 GCA_029551395.1 Armatimonadota bacterium
GGCCAGACTGAGCTGTACACCAGCCTTTCCGACCTCAAAAACAGGTTCTCATCGCATATCAAGAATGCAGACTGCGTAATTGTCGGGTCTTATGTTCCGCAGGGTGTCGAAGTAGGCTCCTGGGTAACATCCACTGCCAAAGGTATTACAGCATTTTATGATATCGATACTCCGGTCACTCTTGCCAAACTCCAGCGGGGAGATGAAGAATACCTTTCACCCGGCCTGATTTCCAAATACGACCTTTATCTATCATTTACCGGTGGGCCAATTCTTCAATATATCGAATCACACTACGGTTCACCTATGGCCAGGCCGCTTTACTGTTCTTTCGACCCCAGCATCTATTATCCTGAGGTGCAAGAGCCAATCTGGGACCTTGGCTACCTTGGAACCTATAGTGATGACCGCCAACCAATGCTCGATGCATTGATGCTCGAATCTGCCCGCAATTGGGCAGATGGCAAGTTCATCGTAGCTGGCCCTCAGTATCCTCAGACAATCCAGTGGCCTTCAAACGTTCAGAGAGTAGACCATCTTCCACCTTCGGAACACCGCACCTTTTACAACGCCCAAAAGTTTACTCTTAACATCACCAGAGCAGATATGATTCGGGCTGGATATTCTCCCAGTGTGCGGTTGTTTGAGGCTGCCGCATGTGCCACTCCAATCATCAGTGACTGGTGGGAAGGACTGGACACAATCTTCGAACCGGATGTTGAGATTCTGATAAGCAAATCAGCGGAAGATACCATTCATTACCTCTGCGACATACCGGACCAGGAACGGCGCAAATTAAGAGAAAACGCGCGCAAGCGGGTGATGACCTGCCACAGTGCCGCACACAGGGCTGTAGAGTTGGAAAATTACATTCTGGAACTTGTCAGAGGAGGTTCATCCAATAAAGCTGGGAACTGTTTGAAAAAACATCGCATTGCACTTCAGAATACTGCACATGACGTGTTATCTGAATAATTAGTCCAGCCTCATCCGTTCCCTGCCGTACGGGCAAAGTTCCAACACCGGGCAGCGTTCGCACAACGGAGTCGGTGCTTTACAAATCGCTCGCCCATGCGCTACCAACAGATGGTTCAACTCTATCCAATTGCTCTCTGGAATAACTTCCATCAGGTCAAACTCGATTTTCGTCGGGTCTTTGTGCTTAGTAAAGCCAAGCCGGGCAGATACCCGCTTTACATGGGTATCCACGACTATCGCAGGCTTCTTATACACTATGCCAAGAATCAAGTTTGCCGTCTTGCGTCCGACACCTCTAAGCTGCGTTAGTTCTTCCAACGTATCAGGTACATTTCCGCCATACTTAGCAACAATTTCCCTGGCTATCTCCATTATGGCTTTTGTTTTCTGATTAAAGAACCCCGTTGGACGGATAATCTCCCGAAGCTCAGACTCATCAGCTCCAGCAACTGCCTCAGGTGTTGGATAACGACGGAACAACTCCGGTGTTACCTGGTTTACCCTTTCATCAGTACACTGAGCGGCAAGGATAGTGGCAACAAGAAGCTGAAAAGGTGTTTTATAATCGAGTGTAACCATAGCCTGTGGATAGGTTTTCCGCAGGATTTCTATCACCTTCAGAGCACGATTCTTCTTTTGTTCCAGTGTTTCTTCGCTCATTTACTTCTGCACGCAATAAACCTGGCAAATGACCGATCGTATGTACGCTCTACATCATCGGGAAAAGCACACGCCGGCAGTTGATTGTGGCTCAGATGATAACTCAGGCACTCGCAGCATTTGCCTTTTCTCGGACATCCCGGATAACTGCAGTTGCACATATCCATATTCTGTTTCAGATTATCACAAGCCATGATTTTACCTCGATATAGAAATTATAACCTTGCTTCTGCCATCTTGATTTTTCGCCGAACTTCCATCCAGCGCAGAAACCAGAAGATAATCAGTGTAAGCAGGCTGTTATACAGAGATTTTATGAGCAGTACGTTCAGCGACGACCCTAAATCAGCAACAGGGTTAGCCAAAAGAAAAAGTGCTTCTCCAGAAAATGTCAGTACGCCTGCAGCCAATACAGGCACAACTGGATTATCAGAGAAGAACCGAATCGTTACCGACCCAGCTACAAACCCGATGATTGTCCGGCTTACGATAAAGCTTCCGACACCTTCTCCTACAATAGACCCATGAATAATGCCGCCAAGAAACCCTAATATTCCACCGGATAGAGGGTCAAGCGTCAGTGAGGTTGCAATCACTACAACCATCAAAAAATCCGGCCTTGCTCCTCTGATGACCATCCACGAAGGCAGATAGCCTTGCAAAGCTCCAGCCAGAATCAGCATTATTAACGGGAGAGCATACCGACGCACTTACTCCACCTTCCGCAGAACAACAAATGCTTCTTCAACGCTCTCGAACCTGACGCTGGGCTTTACTTTTGCGCTTTTCATAAACCCACCGCTTTCCACCTGGACTTTTACCACACGTCCAAGCGGCAGGCCCTTTGGAGCTATTCCTCCCTGCCCGGATGTCACCACTATATCGCCAGGCTTGACATCTGCATCTTTTGCTAAATACGTCAGATGCAGCAAGCCGGACTCTCCACCCATGCCCTGACACATTCCCATAGCTCTGGAGCGCTGTACCATTGCGCCTACACCGCTGTGGTTGTCATTGATTCCTCGTATCAGCGCGCTGGTAGGAGATACTTCGAACACCTGCCCGAGCATACCTCTATGAGTTATAACTGGCTGTCCAGGTTGAATGCCGCTTTTGCTGCCTCTGTCTATTGTAGCTGTTACAAACCATTCACTGGGGTTTCTGGATATGATTCGCACTGCCAGCAGTTTGTCAGGGGATTGCTGCTTGAGGGCTAATGCTGATCGGAGCCGCTTTGCCTCGGCTGCATCCTCTCTTAGCTGTGCAACTTCCATGTTGAGCCGCTTTACTTCTTCACGAAGCTGCCGGTTTTCCTTTTGAAGTAACTTGCGAGACCTTAGAGATTTGCTGATGCCATCAAATACCCCGCTCACACAGCTCAGCGTATTCTGAAAAGGCTTCATGACCACTCGCACGCAGTCTTCCGGGATGAACGGCTTTACTGAAAATACCTTGTCTTCATCCAGGGTGCTGTTGTGTGCTACACCTGTCAGCGTGCCAAACGCAATCAACGCAATCAGCACGGCTATCTTCCCATTCCGCAGCATGTGGAGCATTTATGAATCAGCCTCCTCTGGTCAAGACAACTACCGCATCCGAGTAGAGCTGATGAGTACCTTCTTCAAGGCCGGATTTGTTTCCGATTCCTCAAGCGCTTTCCCGGTGCCTATAACAACCGCGCTTAAGGGGTCAGGAGCAATATGTACCGGCATCTGTGTCTCAGCAGACAGCAGCCTATCCAATCCTCTCAACAATGCGCCGCCGCCTGCCAGCACTATACCTCGGTCCATGATATCTGCAGAAAGCTCAGGAGGAGTTGCCTCCAGCGTCAGTTTGATACTTTCGATGATTGCATAGACCGGATCATTGATTGCCTCGCGAATTTCCGTAGAGGTAACAGTGGCGCTTCTTGGAAGTCCGGTTACCAGGTCACGTCCTCTCACCTGCATCTCCATCTCTTCTTCGAGCGGATAAGCCGAACCTATCTGGATTTTGACTTCCTCTGATGTTCTGTCACCTATGAGCAGGTTATATACCTTGCGAATGTAAGCGATTATTGCCTCATCTATCTCATCACCAGCAATCCTTACGGACTTTGCAGTAACTATTCCGCCGAGGGATATGACGGCAACTTCCGTAGTTCCACCACCGATATCAACGATCATAGAGCCTGTCGGCTCGCTCACAGGCAGACCAGACCCTATTGCTGCAGCCATTGGCTCTTCAATAAGGTATGCATCCTGCGCTCCAGCCTTCTTAGCAGCATCTATAACAGCCCGGCGCTCAACTTCGGTAACTCCTGAAGGTATACCAACTACCACTTCAGGATGTATAAAGGTGTTACGGCGATGGACCTTGCGGATAAAACCGCGAAGCATTTGTTCAGTGTGGTCGAAATCTGCAATTACTCCATCTTTTAAGGGCCGTATTGCCACTACATTGCCCGGAGTCCTTCCTAACATACGCTTTGCTTCTTCACCCACAGCAAGCGGTTTGCGAGTTTCCGTCTCTATTGCAATAACTGACGGTTCGCGCAGCAATATGCCTCGTCCGCGCACATGAACCAATGTATTGGCTGTGCCCAAATCTATTCCTATCGCACGAGAAAACCTGGTGAATACTTTCGAGAAAATGCCCATTTGTTACGGTTTGTCCCCCAGCCACTTCGGATTTACTTTTTTCTGCGGGGCTAAAAACTTCCCCACCTCAGCGGCTCAACGATGATAATTATACCAGAGTCGATTAAGTGAGTCGAGTTTAGATGATATTTCCTGTGAGATTACGATTATACTTATCGTATTGGTGCCTGTAAGAAATGTAAGTTACAATAAAGCCGGTTGTAGTTTTAGCTTTTTTGATGACTAAGTTGAGGTGATACACTTTTGATAGTACATACACATAGAGTTTTGCACCGAAAACGCACGGGTATAGGATTTATGAAGATAGTTGATTGCTGGTGTAAATTTATGCGAGCTTTCGTTTTGGTGCTGCTTGCGATTCTAGTTTTATTATGTACAGGCTGTGCCGGACGAATAGTCACCGGCAGTGTTGAAAACAGAATAGAGGACCGACTTCCCAGCCTGATTGGTCCGGCTGAATCTTACGACGTTGAGGTCAAAGGTTCAACAAAACGGATGCTGAGAGGGCAGATTGATAGTGTAGTTATCTTTGGGCGAGAAGTATGGGTTCTACCCGGACTCCGCCTTGATAGTCTTAATATCAGGATGACGGATGTTGCTGCTAATCCTGATAACGGTACGCTGAAATCTGTAGGCAGTACGGAATTCGATGCTGATATCTCTGAGCAATCGCTCAATGAGTATCTGGCCGAGATAAGGATGGACGATCCAAAAGTGGAACTCCTTGATGGAGAACTGATCGTCCGAACTACTCGAAAGGTGTTAGGGCTGTCTACGAATGTAGTGATGACTGGGACTTTGGTGCCGGAAGGTAAGAAGTTGAACTTCAAACTAAAACGTCTCAAGGTAGCGGGACTTGGAACCCCTTCCATTGCAACCAAAGTCGTGGAAGATTGGATCAATCCGGTGCTCGACTTGGAATCTACTGACTTTTCACCGGAGTTGGAGTCGGTGGTCATTTCACCGGGTTCAATACGAGTCACAGGAGAGGCTCATCTGGGTGATGGTGGATCGCCCCGGCGGGCCGATCAGGCAAACTGAAAATGACATTGCGGTAATACCGCTGGATAGGAGTTGAAAAATGTCTACAGTGCTATGGGTAATTATTATAGCCCTGTTCGTGCTGTGGTTGATCGGCCTCGGTGTGAATTGGGGCAACTGGTTGTGGATTTTGTTTGTTGTTGCAGTTGTCTTGCTGCTTTACAACCTATTCACAGGTAGACGTGTCACAGCTTGACGTGACTACTAAAATCGACAGGCGGGACCGCTTATGGTCCCGCCTGTCAACATCTATAACATCTACACTTGATTCAGAATAAAATACAGCCTACCCTTGGGCTAAATTTGCAACACCCTCGGGCTAAATTTGCAACACACTCGGGTGCTACACCCATACTCGGGCTAAATTTGCAATTTAGCCCGGAGAAGACAGCCAAGGGATTTGCAATCCCGTTTATTGATATTTAAGACAATCATTCAGAATCACAGATTCTTCAGCAATATGTTCGGGAGAGATTGCAAATCCCTCCCGAGACAGGTTTCTCCCGAGAGATTAATCCCTTCCGAGATAGCTCCCTTCGCTTAACATCTTCCAGCCTGTAATGGTTTGACCGAGAGACGATAGAATGAGATAATTGCCCTGGAGGATAATGTGAGCTTCTATGCAATAATCCTTGCTGCCGGCAAGGGCAAAAGAATGAGAGATGAGAACACCCCGGCTGAGTTTCCAAAAGTCCTCAAGCAGGTAAATGGCCGTCCACTCGTTTCTTACGTAATCGACACCCTAAAGGCATCAGGAATCGACGATATAACTATCATAGTAGGCTTCGGGGCTGATTATGTTAAGAATGCTCTTGGCAGTGGATTCAGATTTGTTACTCAAAAAGAACAGCTAGGCTCCGGCCATGCCGTCGCCATTGCCAAAGATGCCTTGGCAGACTATACCGGACATGTGATTATCATGTGCGGAGATAGCCCACTCTTTAGAAAAGAAACGATATCTGCCCTTAAAAATCAGCATCTAGAATCCGGGGCTGTGATAACGCTTGTTTCCGCTGAATTAGCAGACCCCACAGGCTACGGCAGGATAAAACGCCTTCCTTCTGGTGAAATCGCGGGAGTCGTCGAAGAAAAATGCGCGTCACCTGAAGAAAAGACCATCAAGGAAATCAATGGAGGGGCTTACGCTTTTAATTCTGCATGGCTTTGGTCCAACATTGATAAAATAGAGCGCAATGAAGCTAACGAGTTTAACCTGACATACCTTGTGAGTGTTGCAGTTTCCCAGGGGCAAAAGGTAGAAGCTGTCCAGGCCGCACCAGAAGAGGTCATGGGTGTCAACACGACGGAAGACCTGCAAAGAGTCGAGGGAATTCTTCTAAAAAGGTCCGGCAGATGATGGAAATTGCTCAAACCTCCAGGTCCTGGTAGTCATCCCGCAGCCACTTGAGCATTCGCACAAACCCGCCATTTCCGCTCAAGCGGAACTCTACCTCGTCCATCATCGCATGCATCAAACGCAGGCCTAATCCGGCTTCGTTTAGCAAACTTCCGGAATCATCCGGTGTTGGCTGGCTTATCCCTGGCCCTTCATCCATGACTTCAATGACAAATGCTTTCGGACAGCTCAAGCATCTGAGTATAATCTTACTCTTTCCCGGCTCAGGTGAACCATGTTGAAGCGCATTGGCAAGAGCTTCTGTAAGTGCAACCCGGATTTCTGCAATGGACTGATCATCTATCTCTGATTCCAATGCAGCATACAGGCCAAGGTCGCGAAGCGAACCAATTACTTCAGCGTCAGCGAGAATAACGGATTCAGTAATCCGCCATTCCTGCCTGCGAAGATCAGGTTTGTCAGCCTCAGGCTCATCAGACTTCAATGTGAGTACAGACAGCCCCAGCATTGTTGCCAGCCCGCTTACCTGGAGGACTCGCAATATTCCCTCATTAGCCCCGGTAACAGCAAACCTTACTCCCAATGCTTGTGCGCGTTTACAAGCAGATGACAGAGTATGCACGGCGCTGGAATCCAGCGATTCTGCCCTGGAAAGGTCGATGGTAACTTTTGATCCTTTGTCCACAGCACGGGCAAGTACTGACCTGAACTCGCCATTGCAAATAAAATCAATACTGCCCAGCACTCGTACAACCTGTTCTTCACCAAGTTCAAGACTGACTATCGGTTTTGGTGCGACTCCCATCTCCTACCACCTCGTTAGCTGGTTCTTGTCAGAGAATTATGTACAGCGCTTGGCTCCAATGCAGCCGCAATTATTGCAATATCATCCCTTATTTCTTGATTAGCAAAGTTGGTAGTCTCTTCTATGACCTTTTCAACCATTTCACGCGGGCCTACACGTGCATACTTAAAAACAATATCCTGCAGCCCTTCTATAGACAGCATATTACCGGCTTGCTTGGCGTCGATAATGCCATCCGTATAAAGCAACAGCATATCGCCAGGGTTTAGCATAAGTTCCCTCTCATCATACTCAGAATCCTCCGAGTAACCAACAGGAATACCCGTGCGGTAGAACATTATCTGCTGCCTGCCGCCTCTGGTCAGTGCAATCGCTGGCGGATGACCTGCATTTGCATAAGTCATCCATCCTGTATCTGGATCTATCACCGCGCAAAATACCGTTACAACTGCCTTGGATTCAAAATAAGTCATTAGAGCGCGATTTAACAAGTCCAGCACTGCAGCAGGTGAATCTGGCCACTGGAAAAAGAACGCTCGAATCATATAACGCACCATTGCAGTATGAACGGCTGCCTGAATACCTTTGCCTGTTATATCAGCAACAACAAGAGCTACTTTTTTGTTCGGGAGAGTAATCACATCGTAAAGGTCGCCGCCCACACGCGCTTCATCAAGAGCAGGTATATACTTGTGTCCAAACACTAACCTGCCCAACCTGTCAGGAATGACTCCTATCAGTGTGCTCTGCAGAGTCTCTGCTATCTTATACTCCCTGTGGAACAGCTTCGCATTGGCAATAACCACCGCTGCATGACTCGCAATAGACGCAAGTAAATCGATTTCAATAGGCTTGTAATTATGAGGCTGTCTGGTCCATACAGTGATAGTGCCTATTGCTTCTTCACCTACGATTAGAGGCGCAGATATCAGTCCCCGAAGCTGTTCCCTTTTCACAAGCTCATGCAGACGAATGTCCATCTCACTGCTGATATCCGTCCGATGCACCGGCCGCTTCTCCTGATAAACCACTCCAGACCAGCGCTCCCCAGGCTGGATTATTACTTTTTCACAAAACTCCTTGCTGAGATTGTACGCCTCTGCTATTTTCATTCTCCCATCTTTGTCTGCCAAAAATATAGCACAGGCATCAACCTCCATTACTTCGCAGGTAGCCCGGACCAGTGAACGCAATACCTGTTTCAAATCCAGCGATGCAGATATCGATTCATCCACTTTTCTTAGCGAATCCATTACCTTTATTAGCTCTGATGTGCGGCTGTGAGTATAAGCGTTATGAACTGCAATAGCAGCGGTAGAAGCAAATGCACCTAGAAACTCTATTTGTTCATGTAACGCCAAATCACCAGCCTGGTCAGTTGGAAAGACTGCCGCAAGCACTCCCACTGGTCTATTGCCGACTACTAATGGCAACATAACTGCCGTAAGCCCCTCCAAATCGATATTTGGATACGCAATTGTCGCAGGCACTTCCAGAGACCTAGGAGAATCCAGAGCATGTTCTGCCAGAGGAAGCATTGCAGCAACCACACTATCTGTATTTATCTTAGGACTGACAACAGGTTCAAGGGCACCGGTAGTATCGTCCAGGCGGAATATTACTACATATACAGCACCAAACTGCAGCTTCAATACTTCAGCTATCGACGCTGCAACTCTGCTGATATCAAGGCTTGCTGTAATTGTTCGTGAAACCTCCAGCAAGCTCTGCTGAATACGTGTGGTGAACCTCAACGCACGCTGCTGCATCTCAAGACTCTCAGTCATCTGATTGAAACTTTCAGCCAGAGTCTGAAGTTCATCTCTAGTGTTGACATCCACACGTCGTCTAAGGTCACCAACAGTCACCGCTTCTACTGCATGAGATAACTTCCGAATAGACGAGATTATCCTGTTCCCAATGCCGTAATAAATAGCGATTGCAGGCAATACAAGCACCAGCCAAAGTAAATACCAACCTTCTCTGGCAAATGATGGCCCTGGCACTCCTGCCGTACTTATCACTGCAACACGCCAGCCAAAATCAGGTAAAATCGTAGCCGTGCTATAATCCGATGCATTTCGAAGTTCCACTATCCGGCCTGGCACCAGCATGGAGGCTTTTTCTAAAGCTGCAGTTGAACTTTTAGATAGATTGTTCCCTGACTTACAGACCAGCTTTCCGTTCCGGTCGATTATTACCGCACTGCGGTTGCCATCCATAACTGATGAAAGCACCTGACCTATTGCATCTGCTGACACAACTGCATAAATCGTTCCAGTGCCTCCATGGTCAAATGAAACCGGCAGGCTTATGGTAAACACATTCCTCCCTGCCAGATTATATACAGATGTAACACTCTCATCAGAGCGAAGACTGGATGGAGGTAGTTCTTCCTTTTGCTGACCTGGCTGTAATTCAGGATATCTGTAGTATTTATTATTCTCCGTATCTATCAGTCCAGCAGCCAGACATTCGTGGTTATCTGAAACTATTGATTGCAGTAAATTGGAGACCTGCTCAGGATTGTCACTACGTTGAATCTGACCTAGAGCTTTATAAAGGGAATTGACCAACTCGTCAACAAGAAACTCAACCGAGGTAGCAGCGGCACGAGTTTGTGCAGCCTGCGCACGCGCGGCAAGGATATCCGCTTGCTTGCAGTAACTTCTGATAATGACATACTGAAGCGCTGCCAGCGGGACAAACGCTGCCAAAAATACAGCCACAAGCCTGCTTGTGATGCTTTGGAGCCTTGGCCTCAATCCCATAGTAGTTCAACTCCTGGACCTTCGAGGCGTCGCAGCTTAGATTGCCACGTAGAGAAGTATAATAGGGTGTCGCCAGCCTGTCAAGCACTAGTAATTATAAATCTATATATTCATGACTATGACTCTAATGTCTGAAAATGGATTTTTAACTGTTGAATTGATAAGCATACTCGTAAATTGTCCTCTGTTTTATTGGTGATATCACTCTGCTGTTGACAGAACCAATGGGTAACATCATCTACAGATTTAATATGCGAGTATGTGTCACGATGTTGTCAAAACTGTAGGGCTGTGATAAAGTAGCAGAGTGCCTCTAAAATAGAAGAGAGAATAATTTGCAAGCCGCTGGCACCTAGGAGGATAGTCCATGCAATTTAATGTTCTGCAGAAGTCATTGACTGAAGCTGAGTGTGATGTACTTGTTGTCAATTTGTTTGAAGGCGTCAAGCAGCCTGGTGGTGGAACCGGAGCTGTAGATAAAGCAGTCGGTGGAGCTATAACTCAACTAATCGAACGTGAAAATTTCGAAGGTAAACTGGGCCAGACTGTAGACCTCACTCCTGCCTCTGGAGTCAAAGCGCCTAAAATCTTAGTAGTAGGACTTGGCAAGCAAGAAGAATTCAATGCTAACAAAGTCCGAGA
Source organism: Armatimonadota bacterium (assembly GCA_029551395.1). Classification (GTDB taxonomy): domain Bacteria; phylum Armatimonadota; class UBA5829; order UBA5829; family DTLH01; genus JAKPFN01. Next base: position 10,894 of record JAKPFN010000014.1, read on the forward strand.
AGCATCTTCGGCTGCTGCCAGAAAAGCAAAAGAATTCTCCGCCAAAAAAGTAGCCACAATCCTGCATGGCGCTGGAACTGGCGGCATTGAACCATCAGCAGCAGCTCGCGCACTAGTTGAAGGTACGATTCTTGGCACTTATGAGTATACAAAACATAAAACCAAGGATGTCAAACCTAACCCGCTGGAGCAGATTGACATCATAGAGTTGGACGCTGCTAAAATCGATGCCATTAAACAGGGAATTTCTCGTGGACAGATAACAGCAGAAGCAACAAATTTCGCCCGAGACCTGACCAATGAACCAGCCAATATCCTGACACCTACGCTTATGGCCGAACAAGCTGCCTCTATAGCCAAAGAAGGTGGGCTTGAGTGCAGAATTATCGGCCAGGAAGAGATGAAGCAGTTAGGCATGAACCTGATTCTCGCCGTAGCTAAAGGAAGCATGCAGGAACCGAAGTTCATTATCTTAAAATATACTGCCCCTGGAGCTTCCAAGACCGTTGCGTTTGTTGGAAAAGGTATCACCTTCGACTCTGGAGGATTGAACCTGAAACAGGGCGAGGGTATGGCGGATATGAAAGACGACATGTCTGGTGCGGGAGTCGTTCTTGCAACTATGAGTGCCGTTGCAAAACTCAAACCAAAAGTCAATGTGCTTGGCATCATGCCTGCAACTGAGAATATGATTGGCGGAAACGCTACTCATCCAGGCGACGTCATTCGTGGATTCTCCGGCAAGACTGTCGAAATCAACAATACAGATGCTGAAGGCAGACTGATACTCGTTGACGGTGTCGCTTTTGCAGAAAAAGAAGGCGCTGACGAAATTATCGACATTGCAACACTTACCGGAGCCTGTGTAGTTGCACTTGGCAGGCAAATGGCAGGAATTTTAGGCACTGACCAGAGTATGATTGACCGCATTATCAGCGCTGGAGAAGAAAGCGGTGAGAAATTCTGGCAGCTTCCGCTTCATGAAGGATATCAGGACACTCTTAAGAGCGATGTAGCTGACATGAAGAACTCTCCTGGTCATGCCGGCACAATCACGGCCGCTCTTTTCATCAAAGAGCATATCGAAATGAATAACTGGGTACATCTGGACATTGCTGGCCCGTGCTTATCAGACAAAGAGACACCGATTGGCCCCAAGGGCGGCACTGGATTCGGCGTTGGCACACTCGTCAACTACCTCATGAACCAGTAACATCATAACTTACTGACCATACAAATAGCCCGGTAGTCCAGTCAGGCTGCCGGGCTTATTTGTTCCTCTAACATCCTCCTTCTTAGCCTCAAACATTCCTACTTACGGGTAAGTACAGTATGTAGAATAATCTTTCGAATAACGAGGCTGCAGATGTCTATCAGGAATAAATGGAGTTGGGTAGCAGGGCTGGCAACTGCAGGTGTAATAGATTCGCTATATCTCCTGCTGTTTCAAACAAAAAAGATAGACCGTATAATCTGTCCCATCTTTGGAGAAGGATGTGAACGGGTATCAAGACATCCTATAGCGTACCCAAGAGGGATACCGGATGCTATTTTTGGAGTAGCAGGATATACCGCGGCTGCTGCTATAGCGCTTGCAATTCCTCGTACAACCGGGAATACTCAAAAGACCCTTGCTGCAGCCGCTGCAGGAGGTTCGGTACTGGCTGCTGGGCTTAGCGCGTTCCTTACCTATGCCCAGCCAACCAAAACCGGAGCCTGGTGTTTTTGGTGCCTGGTGTCGGCTATCATTTCGACAACCATGGCTCCAATAGCAATATCAGGGTCAATAGAAATCCTGCGAAATTCAAACAAACAGGAGTAGGAACTATGTCACAGTTTCCTGAATACGGAGTCCCAGAATCGAAAGTCTCAGATAATTTAATTATTGGTGCTGTAAGAAACGCTCTGGGTGAGAGTGAGGAAGTCGATACAAGCGATATCGTAGTCGATGCCGCAGACGGCATTATCAGGCTGACCGGTGTTGTCAGCACTTTTTACGAAAAGAGAAAAGCCGGACGCCTCGCACGGGCAGCAGAGGGTGTCAAAGGAGTTGATAACTCCCTTGTTGTAGTGCCAGACAAACAACCAACAGACCAGAAGATTTTTGATGCTATAGATAAAGCTCTTGGTAATTTCCCTGAGGGAAGACCTGCAAGAATTGGAGTGCGTATGGTCGAATCCGGAGTAGCTTATATTTCCGGCAAGGCATCAAATGCCCAGGAAGCATGGAATGCTATCGATATAGCCTCCAAAATCCCCGGTGTAAAAGATATTGTAGATGAGATAGATATTGCGCCAGGTGAACCGATAGATGATGTAGAAATCAAAAATCTGGTAATAGATGCTCTCTCGGAGGATTCAAGAGTCGACCCATTTGAGATTGAGGTAAATGTTCGCAATGCAGAAGTATATCTGGAAGGAGAAGTAGAAGACGAGGAGGCTATAAGAGCCGCTGGAGAACTGGCAAGCACCGCAGCAGGCGTCAAACGTGTCATCAATCATATTCGCATCAGATAAACCGGCACTGCAACATTGTATTTGAATCTGAAGAAAGGTAGAAATGGGATAAAGATTACTGTCATGCTTTATCCCTTTCCATCTTTCCAACGTTTTAGGTCTCTAGCAACAAATTGTTCTACCAGACATCTGATGGATTTAGGATGAATTCATTAACTAAATGCTGCCCCTAACTGGAGCGCAAACCTTTACTATGCCCCTCACCCTCCGCCCGGAGTACATCCTGCGGCCAAAAGCATTACTATGAGTAGTATAATAGCTTGTATTATTCGATAAATCACACTTACTCACCTCCTCTGCTTAGGAAACCCTATTACTTATTCCGATTTTTCCACAGTTTATGGCTATCTTCCTTTTAGTAATATCTGATAGCCTCAGACCTTTATGATTCATCTCTCGGGAAGGCTCTCACACGGGAGGGATCTTTCTCGGGAGGGCACTCTCTCGGGAGGGCACTCTCTCGGGAGGGCACTCTCTCGGGAGGGCACTCTCTCGGGAGGGCACTCTCTCGGGAGGGATTTGCAATCCCTCCCGGACATATTGCTGAGGAATCTGTGATTCCGGGTTATGGTCTGAAGCACCAATGACCGGGATTGCAAATCTCAGCTATTCTTCCGGGCTAAATTGCAAATTTAGCCCGAGGGTATTGCCTCAGACCTTTATGATTCTACTTGACCGGCTCTCCGTGTACCTTCAACTGACCCGGTTCCTCAGGAGAATACTCCCTGAAGTAACAAGTGAAGTAGTTTTTATGGCAAGCGGCTACTTTCTGGTCTACCCGTACAAGCAAAGACTTGCCCTCACAGTCCAAAAAGATGGACTTTACAGCTTGAGTATGGCCTGAAGTCTCTCCTTTCATCATCAATCTGCCTGCGCTTCTCCTAAATACATGGACAAAGCCTGTTTCCAGCGTCTTATCGAGCGCTTCCTGGTTCATATAACAAAGAGTAAGCACTTGACCAGTAGAATCATCCTGAATAACAGCCGGGATAAGCCCCTGGTCGTTGAAAACTAAAGAATCTAAGAAACTCAACTCCAAATACTCCTGACAATAACTCCTCGCTCGGAAAGATAGTCTTTTATCTGCTTGATAGTATAAATCTGGTAGTGGACTATAGATGCAATAAGTGCTGCATCGGCTCCACCGGCAGTCAGTGCGTCATAGATATGCTCAAGCGTACCTGCTCCGCCAGATGCAATTACGGGAATACCGATACTGTCTGCCACGGCACGAGTAAGTTCAATATCATAACCTGCCTTAGTGCCATCTGCATCCATACTGGTAAGTAGAATCTCTCCAGCGCCCAACTTTTCTGCCTCGATGGCCCATTTTACGGCATCTATACCAGTTGGTGTGCGCCCGCCGTGCGTGTAGACCTCCCATGAAAGGCCATCATCCATTCTCCGTTTTGCATCTATGGCAACAACCACACATTGAGAGCCGAACATCTCCGCTGCTTCCGAGATTAGCTTCGGATTATGTATAGCCGCCGTATTCACACTGACCTTATCCGCTCCGGTCTTGAGAATTGCACGGAAGTCCTCTACAGACCTGATACCTCCGCCTACAGTAAACGGAATAAATACCTTTTCTGCTGTTCGGCTGGCAACATCCAGAATGATATTACGCTTCTCATGACTTGCGGTAATATCTAAAAAGGTTACCTCATCCGCGCCTTCTTTATCATACAGCTCTGCAAGTTCTACCGGATCACCCGCATCCCGCAGGTTAACAAAATTCGTTCCTTTGACTACTCTACCTTCCTTGACATCGAGACAAGGAATAATTCTTTTAGCTAGCATAGCAACAGTCTACCGGATCAAGTGCTTGTTGGCAAGGATAGAGAGATGGTCTGATTGTCCAATTTGTGTTCACAACGCATAGATACTGGTCTAAGATAGTTACCAGGCTCAATAATCTTCCCATATATGACATTTACCTTCATACACAAAACTTTGAGTTAACTTTTGTCGTATAATACCTATAGCGTGGCTGTAACCAGATACAGGTCACAGCCGTCTGTAGTAATGGGAAGGCCAAAAGAGGATATCTCGTGACCAATGGGTTTATCTATGATTTCGGCATAAGCAATGAAGAATTGCTTAGCCGATGCAAAGAGAACGACGAGTCTGCACTTCGCGAGTTGCTGCGCAGGCATGAGAAGCCTGTGTACGGCCTTTTATATCGGATGCTCGGGAACCACGAGGATGCCGAAGAAGCCCTGGCAGATGTCTTCGTTAAAGTCTGGAGAGCTGCAGGAAGCTTCCGAGGCACAGCGAAGTTCACTACGTGGTTATACCGCATTGCAGGCAATACTGCTCGGGATGTGCTGAGGTCACGCAAGGCCAGACCGGAAATTGCAATCGAGGACGATATTTTAACAGAGACCGACTTGGTCGGTACAGCAGCAGTTGATCCTGAAACAACCGTGATCAACGCAGATGAAGTTGCCAGAATCGAGCTGGCAATGCAGAAACTGACACCTGAAGATCGGCTTCTGGTTCACCTATATCATATACAGGAGTTGGACCTTGAAGAGATTAACAGGATAACCGGTATAAACAGGTCGAACTTAAAAGTGAAACTTTTCAGGGCAAGGCAAAAGTTGAGAACTCACCTGGAGAGTCTTGACCAGGAGAAAAATAATGAACTGCAACCAGATACAACCGAATCTATTGGACTACAACCGGGGTCTGCTGAATCAGCGTGAGGCTGCTGCTGTTCGGGCACACCTCAACGTATGCCCGGAGTGCCGTGCGGTGATGGATGCAGAAATTAAACTTGCGGATAGACTTTCTGCAGCACCAGCAATAGAGCCGCAATCTGATGTGTGGACGCGCGTGGAAGCTAAAATCAGCACGCACAGGCACAAAAGGTCTGTCTTTGACCTGTTCTTTGCTGGCACTGCCAGAAAATTAGCGACGGCTGTGACTGCTCTCACTGTCCTGATTGCGGTAATGATAGCCATGTATGAGCCGCCTGCGCCTCCTTCTCAAAAGGAAAGCATTAACCAGGCTATCGTTATGATGCAGGTCCAACCGGTCGAACCAGCAGCATCCGTTGGAGATACTACAGACGAAATGATGAAGGTGCTAGAAAATGCACTTTAATAAAAAACCAGGAAAAATATTTAATCCGGCTGCATTAATCCTGATACTGTTTGCTGTGCTTATGCTGGGCTTTTCAGCAGCTCCTACTCAGGCAAAAGGCTCAAAAGGCAGACAGGAGATTAATCTGAACAAAGAACAGAGGGACAGACTTCAACGCCACATCGAACAAAACAAAGGTGAAGTGGCTGATGTCAGACGGCAGATTCAGGCTGCTCGCTCAGACCTGTCTCAGCAGCTTCGCCAGTATGATGTTGACGAACGCAAAGTCCAGCAGACCATCCGCCGGATCAACGACCTGCAGACCAGACTTCAGCTAATCCATCTTGAAAATCAGGTCAAGCTGCGCGATATCCTGACCAAAGAGCAGTTTGCCGACCTTCGCGAAGCCGTTGGCAGCCGAGGAATGGATGGAGACGAAGTTCACGCATGGCCAGAAAGAGACGGCCCACACGCAAGAAACGTTCAGAACCTGGACCTATCAGAACAGCAGCAGGATCGGATAAACAAGCTGTTTCAACGATCCACTGAATCAATGAACGTACTCATACGCAAGGCCAAAGGCGATGCTGGCAGTCTTCGAGAGCTTTATCTGAGCTACAGCCTGGATACAAAACGTGCTAAGGAGATTATCAACCGGCTAAGCAATACCAGGTTGGAAATCTTGAAAACGATGGTGGACCGTCAGGTTGAACTGCGGAATATCTTGACCAAGAAGCAGTTTGAAGCGCTGGCAAAAAGTATGCCTGGGCATGGCGGTGGATCGGGTAAAGGCCGCGGACGAAGGTAGCTTTGACTATATATCACGTTACAAAGGCTGATCCTCACGGATTGGCCTTTACTTTGTACCTACCCGTTTCCTGATCTCTTCTTCGTCCAGTCCTTCTATCTCAAATGCCTTGTCCCGGCTTTTTTCACCCGATACAAGCGTCACCTGAGACCGCTTTACGCCTAGAACCTTGGCAAGGAAATCAACACAAGCTTTATTGGCAGCGCCTTCGACTGGAGGTGCAGTCAGCTTGACGGCAAGAACATCATCCCGCCAGCCTATAACCTCTTCCTTGGACCCTCTGGGAGTGACACGAACCTTGAGCCTTGACATGAGACTACATCCGCTTCAGGATTACATTCGGCAGTAAGCGGTCGATATCTGCTCTCTTGCCCATCTCTACTCCCGAACTCATTGCAGTTGCCGCACCTGCTGCAGAGCCTAAGGCAAGCGCCTGAGCCAGAGTCTCACCTCTTGCTATTGCTGCAGCTATACCGGCAACCATCGAATCCCCCGAACCTATCGTGCTGATTGTCTCGACTGAAGGTGGAACCGCATGCCAGACCTCATCTTTAGTAGCAGCAACCGCTCCATGCTTCCCCATCGATACTACAACTATCTCAACACCTTGCTGCACCCGGTTCTTCGCTGCTTCGGCAACATCCTCAGTTGCAGTCAGCTTTTTCCCGCAAATCCGCTCTGCTTCTGCACGATTAGGCTTAATCATTACAGGATGAGACTCTATACCCAGGATAAGCGGCTCACCATCAGCATCCAAAATTGCCTGGGCACCTTCCTTTTGGGCCATAGCAATCAAATCTCGATAAATGCCTGTGTCAATCCCCTGCGGAATACTGCCGGCAAAGATCATAATCCGGCTTCTGCCAGCCCAATACTTGATTTTTTCTTTGAGCTGTTCCAATTCCTCCGGTAAGATTGGCCCGCCTTTTTCATTAAGCGTGGTTGGCGGATTGCCATTCAGGTCTTCAATGGCTACATTGGTGCGGGTTTCTACCCTGGTTTGAACAAAATCGGTGGGAATGCCTTCTTCTGCCAGGTCAGATGTGATGAACCTTCCGGCTCGACCGCCGACAAAACCGAGTGCAATCGTCTCTTCTCCAAGGACAGCAAGCATTCTGGATGCGTTTATCCCTTTACCGCCAGCATCCAGTTCAACTTTTCGGACTCGGTTGGTATCTCCTACTTGCAAACCTTCGACAAAAACGGTCTTGTCTAATGCTGGATTGAGAGTAACGGTTGCAATCATATCAGCGGCCCTTAAACCAAAAAGAGGGATGAAGAGTTACTCTCCATCCCTTACAGTCTTTACCAAATTTACTCGTGGTATTTTATCTCGCTGGCAGTCAATCCGCTCACAGCACCGTTTCGGCCTGCTTTTCCGTTAGACCCAAACAGTTTGATGTAGTAGCGAACGACTTCCTTGACTGCGTTCTTTCCGGGGAGCATGATCTTGCGCATATCTTTCTCGCCCGGTCTGGCCTCAAAGGCTTCCTTCATACCACGGAGGTAAGCCATCGAAAGCTCGGTAGCAACGTTGACTTTGGAGATACCATGCTTGATAGCATCTTCAAGTGTTCCTTGATGGGGCTCAAGCTTCACGCCCTTTTCTGCAGCGTCCGCGCGAGTGCAGAGAACACCTGATGCACCATGCAGAACGAGTGGAAGACCCGTACGCTGCTTGATCTCATCAAGGCGCTCTATGTTCAACGGCTGGATGCTTTCCTTCATTCCGTGAACGCTTCCAATAGCAACTGCCATAGAGTCACAGTCGGTTTCCTCTACAAATCTCTGAGCCTGCTCAGGATCTGCCATAAGATTATCGACCTGCTCCTGGGTCAGATTATCTTCGACCTTCGGAATCTTACCAAGCTCCGCTTCGACCGGCACGCCTACTGCATGGGCGATTTCGGTGATCTTGCGGGTGATTTTTATATTCTCATCGAGCGGAAGGCTCGACCCGTCGAACATAAGACTGGTGAATCCGGCACGCAGGCATCGGACATTCTGAAGGAAGTCCGTGCCATGGTCAAGGTGAAGCACTACAGGAACTGTCGCCAATTCGGCTGCGGTCTTGACTAACATTGTGGCGAACTCAAGTCCTGCATAGGCAATTGCACCCTGGCTGACTTGAAGAATTACTGGGGACTGCTCCTCCTCAGCCGTTTCGATAACGGCCTGGACGCACTCCATGTTGTTTGCGTTGAATGCTCCAACTGCAAAGCCCTCCGCCTGGGCTCGCTTAAGAAGCTCTTTGCTGGTTACGAGAGGCATTAGTGATCGGTGTTAGACGGCATTAAGCCGCACACGTCCTCCTTCCTGTGATTTCCTGCCTGCCTTCACATCGTTGGGAAAGAGGCAAATGCGTGTGAAAAGCCTGCGGGGCATCGCTCCGCAGGCAAACATAAAATAGTAATAGAATGAAAAGCAACGAGGTGCATACTGAACTTTAAACTCATTGCTCTTCATCTTTACTGCCTACTTACAATTCCGGTTCAATAAGGCCATAGTTGCCGTCTTTACGCCGGTAAACGACGTTAAACGACTGCGTATCATCATTCAAGAACACAAAGAAATCATGGTGAAGCAGCTCCATCTGGTTGGCAGCTTCTTCAGGACTCATCGGCTTCAGTGCAAATCTCTTTGTCCGGACGATTCTTGGAGACTCCTCTTCTTCAGCAGGAACCTCTGCCAGACTCTCTACACCGACAGCCTCAGCGACCATCTGCTCTCTTTGCGCTTCCTTCTCTTTCGGGCCTTTTTCGGTAGACTTGCCGTAAAGTTTGCCCTTAAACTTCTGCACACGTCTTTCCAGCTTCTCTACAACTAGGTCTATAGACGCGTACATATCATCAGAACGTTCTTCTCCGCGGATCAGCACTCCATCGCCCTCGAGCTGTACCTCGACTATATGCCAGTTCCGCTGAACACTCTGCGTGACCTGTGCTTCTTTAATATCTCTGAAGTACTTCTCCAGCTTCTGGACTTTCTTCTCAGCGTAACGCTTGAGGGCATCGGTCACTTCGACATTCTTGCCCTTTACTGTTACGAGCATATGAGGTGGAAACTCCTTTCAAATATGGTAGGCGAGCCTCAAAAGCCCTATCCCAAACCTATCAAGTCTAACATGAGCGAGGCTAATTGTCAAACTTGAGCTTGCCGTCAGTGCATCAAAGACTCGCATCAGCCGGAATTACCAGCTATTCTTCTTATGCCCTTGCCGACAGCTAATATCACATAATAAGCCAGTAGATTTCTGCCCCATCAGCTAATAACAAGGATTAAAACACTCTTGCCGCTAAGTAAGTATTATAAACTGACACTATCAAATCTCAGGAGTAAATATGGCACTACGAACCGCATATGCCCAGTGGACTGGCGATTTCCAGACAGGCAGCGGCACAATCAACTTCGCCAACGATACCATCAGCGCTGATTACTCGTACGCATCAATCTTCAAAAACGCATCAGGTACGAGTCCGATTGAAATGCTTGGGGCATCGCTTGCAGGATGTTTCACTGGAGCGCTGGCAGCGATTCTTACAAAAAACGGCAACGCTCCCAGACAGATAAACACCAAAGCGGAAGTCCACGTAAACCCAATAGAAAAAGGCTTCACTATCGCCAAAATACACCTTCACACTCAGGTAGAGGCTTCTGACATCAATGAAGCAGCGCTGACCGAATGTGCAGAACGCATCAAATGCAGTTGCCCAGTCGGCCAGGCTCTTGGAATCGTAGAAATCACAGTTAAGGCAGAATTGGCCTGATTAATCTACATCTATATAAAGGCATTTATTTTCTTACAAGTCCAAAGTCGCCATCTGTCATGGTGAGAGAAAACTGCACACCACACATTCGGCATCTGGACTCGGCACCCGGTGTTGGATTAGCGCCAAACGAAACCGTCCATCCGCAGACTGGGCAGAAGAATGCTGTCTCGTGTGTCTTTTCTTCAATGCCTTTAATCAAGCTGCGAAGACCGTTGACATGACCACGCTCGGCTCTGGCAAGCTCAAGAAACAGCTCTTTTACTTGCTCATCAGACGCCTGTGCAGCAAATCCTGAGTATATCTTTACAGCCTCAGACTCAAACTCAAAATCTGCTCTGAGCATAGCCAGATTGGTCTTCTGCCCAAAAATCTGATCTCCCGTAAAAATCATCTGCTCCAAAGTCGGTCCTGGAAACGTTTCGGCAACCTTCGGATCACCCTTGTAACGATCAATCAGCTTGATCAAATCCCTTTCATGCCCGTTTTCATTCCGCATCAGACCTTGAAGAAGCGCAAGGATAAGCGGATCTGATGTTTTATTCTGGTGATCCTGATACCGCGCGACGGCAGCAATCTCCAGGTTGAGCGATGTATATAAGTTCTGTAGATCAACGGATGTGGACATTGTCTTAGTTTCCTCTTTTCTCAATAAAAAGATATGAATAAAATCTGCCTGAGCAACATCAGGCAAAACTGGCTAAAGTAGCTTCAAATCCAGGATAGGAAGTCCTGATGCACTCGGTATCATGGACTACAGTTTCTCCTGAAGCTGCCATACCTGCAACAGCACAGGACATTGCTATACGATGGTCTCCGTGAGACTGGCACTCAGTTCCTGTAAGCTCTGACCTGCCGTAGATAACCATACCATCCGGCAGCTCATCTATACTTACCCCAAATTTGGCAAGTTCAACAGCTACCGTAGCAATTCTATCCGTTTCTTTAACCCGAAGTTCCTTTGCATCGGTGATTACAGTATCTCCCTCAGCAACTGCAGCAGCTACAGCCAGAATCGGCACTTCATCTATCAGCCTCGGGATAAGCTCACCCTTGATTTCCGTTCCATGAAGGCTGCTTGTCCTCACAACAATGTCAGCCGCAGACTCTCCTGCTTCTTCGCGGATATTCTCCAGAACAAGGTTTGCCCCCATTGCCCGAAGAGCATCGATTATCCCTGTCCTTGTGGGATTTATCCCGACATTGGTGATTGTAAGCTCTGAATTCGGGATTATGAGACCTGCAACCATCCAATATGCAGCCGAGGATATATCGCCAGGAACCTGCACCGACTGTGCGTTAAGCTGCGGCCTTCCAACTACGGTTGCGGTCGTCCTTTCGCTTCTTACATCTGCCCCAAAGCCTTTAAGCATCAGTTCTGTGTGGTTTCTGGAAAGCGTGGGTTCGGTTACTGATGTCTCGCCTTCAGCAAAAAGTCCTGCCAGAAGGATTGCCGACTTCACCTGAGCGCTTGCTACGGGAGATTGATAGCTGATAGGCCAAAGCTCGCCGCCGATGATGCTCAGAGGCGCCTTATCTCCGCCTTCCCGGCCAAAAATCATCGCTCCCATTTCTTTTAACGGCTCTACTACCCGTCCCATAGGCCGCCTGCGGATAGACTCGTCTCCTGTTATGACTGAATAGAACGATTGACCAGCCAGCACTCCGGTTATAAGCCTGATTCCGGTTCCTGAGTTGCCGACATCTATAACATCTCCCGGTTCCCGAAGCCCATCAAGCCCATTTCCGTGGATTTCCAACACATCAGGAAACGGCCAGGAGATGGAAACTCCAAGACGCATAAACGCCCGAGCCGTATTGAGGCAGTCTTCACTTCTGAGGAATCCTGTAACCTGTGTTGTTCCCTTAGCAAGCGAACCCAGGATAACCGCCCGGTGGCTGATAGACTTATCCCCCGGTACGCTGACCTCTCCCACAAGCCCTATTGTACTTTTAACTTTCAATTCCATTATCTAGCTCAAAACGGCTGCCTGAAACTTGCTGACTCTCATTCAGTCTCGGAATCATCAGGAAAATCTTTCGCCCAACTATCTCTAATCATCTTGCCTTCTGAGAAGTGCCGCTTGACCACTTTAGCATCGCCGGACTCTATTCCCATTCTGACTTCGGTAAGCAGATCCTCAAGCTTCTTCAATGCAGAACTGATAGCCTCCTTGCTGGAAAGGCATATATCTACCCATATCTCAGGAGGACTGGAAGCTACCCTCGTCATATCCCTAAAACTGCCTGCTGCAAGCTCCAAAACCTGCCCTGACTTTGCTTGTTCCTCTGCTGCAAGCCTCAGGATTGCCGATGCAAGAACGTGAGGCACGTGGCTAATTATCGCCACACTTCGGTCATGTTGTTCCGGGTCCATCAGAATAACATTGGAACCAAGCCCTTCAGCAAACCGAACAAGTGTATTCAACGCCATTACATCCGTCGAAGAGGTTGGAGTGATAACATAGGTAGCATTCAGAAACAGGTAAGGCAGCGCTGCTTCGACTCCATCGGCCTCTGATCCAGCCATTGGATGCCCACCGACAAAGAACCTGCCTTCTGGAAGCGCCTCATCTGCCCCGCGAGTAATCTCTGCCTTGGTGCTCCCTACATCAGTTACGATTGCTCCTTCTTTAAGGACTGGGGCAATTGCTTTGATGGTTGGCACAATAGCAAGGACCGGAGTGCAGATGAATACAATGTCCGCCTCTCGCACTCCGGCAAGAAGATCAGTAGTATAGGCATCGACTGCGGCCAGTTCCTGGGCACGATGAAGCTTGCGAGCATCGCGGCCTATCCCGATGACCTTTCTGGCCAATCCTCTGGCCTTCGCTGCCATCCCGATTGACCCGCCAATCAGACCAACGCCTATTATGGAGATTGTGTCTACTACTCGCTCGCCCATAGTCTTACAGATCGAGGAATGACTGATAAATCGTTAAATCCTGATCCTTATACAAACCTTCCCACAGCTCGCGCACACAGCCCAATTTCCGTCATAAGAGTGCTGAACATATCCGGCGTAAGTGATTGCGCTCCATCTTTAAGCGCTTTTTCCGGGCAGGGATGGACTTCTACCATTAAAACATCAGCGCCTGCAACAACCGCTGCCCTTGCTACCGGAGGAACCAGATGCACTCGGCCAGTGCCATGACTTGGATCTGCGACTATAGGCAAGTGTGTCAGCCCGAAAAGCGCTGGAATGGCGCTTACATCAAAAGTATTCCGGGTGAATGTCTCAAACGTGCGTATTCCTCGCTCGCAGAGCATAATATTGTAGTTGCCGCGATTAGCTATATACTCAGCCGCCTGCAGCCACTCCTCAATAGTCGATGCCATACCACGCTTTAGCATCACAGGCTTATTGGAATTCCCAATCTCCCTCAAAAGCGAGAAATTGGTCATATTTCTGGTGCCTACCTGTAGAATATCCGCATACTCTGAGACCAACTCGACATCCCTGGTGTCCATTACCTCGGTAATAAACGGCAGTCCTGTAACTTCCCGCGCTGCTGCAAGAATCTTGAGGGCATCTTCTCCAAGTCCGTGAAAACTGTAAGGAGATGTGCTTGGTTTGAACGCGCCACCTCGTAGTATCGATGCACCTGCTGCTTTTACTGCCTTGGCTGTCTCGATAGTCTGCTCTTCGCTCTCAACCGAGCATGGCCCGGCCATTACAACAATCTTTTGACCACCTATATCGACTCCTCCAACCCTGATTATCGACTTATCCGGATGGAACTCGCGGCTGACTATTTTATACGGCTTCAGGATTGGAATAACACGCTCAACATAGTCAAATGACGAGAGCTGTTCCGCAATAATCGCCTTATCCTGGTCTGGTGCGCCAATAGCTCCGACTATCGTTTTTTCTACGCCTTTGGATATGTGGACTCCATAACCACGATCCTCCAGGTTTTGGACTAACTCTTGAAGGTCGCCCTCCGTAGCTGCTGGAGTCAATAGGATGATCATAAACTTCCCTTTCCAAGAACACGTGCGGCAAAGATTCTCATCTCAAAAATCCTGCCATTTTACCCTTTACTACTTATACTCCCTAAAACTTCTTCAAGTGCCTTGATGCACCGTTCATTATCCTGCGGTAGTCCTGTGGAGATGCGGATATGGGTCGGCCAACCAAAAACATCTCCCGTGCGGATGATAACCCCGCGCTTGAGCAGTTCAACAAACACCTGCTTGCTGTCTTGTCCAACATCCACCCACACGAAATTAGCCTCGCTTGGCACGTATTTCAATCCAAGCCGGTCGAACTGGCTGTAGAAATAATTCTTGCCATCACTATTCATCATCCTGCTTTTGATGACCTGGTCCTGGTCTTGAAGACTGGCAATTGCAGCCACCTGGGCAATAGAACCTACATTAAACGGCAGTCTGATACGTTCTATTAAGCTTATCAACTCCGGTCTTGCAATAGCATAACCCAGCCTCAGTCCGGCAAGGCCGTAAATCTTCGAAAAAGTCCTGAGCAGGATGACATTTCTGCCTTCCAATACCCACTTTAACCCGTTTGGATAGTCCGAGCGTTCAATATACTCATAATACGCTTCATCCAGAACAAGAATCGCACGCTCAGGCAGAGCATCAAGAATCCTCTCAGCATCTTTATGAGGCAGCATATTCCCTGTCGGATTGTTAGGGTTGGCAATAAAAACCAGCTTGGTATGCTCATTAAATTGGTCAATCAACGCATCTACGTCATAACTGAAGTCCTCATGTAGAGGAACCATACAGCATGTGCAATTATTCGAAGTTGCCGCACCTTCATACTGGCTGAATGTCGGATCGCTTTGAATTACGCAATCGCCTTCCTCAAGGAAAACATTGCCAATCTCTCTTATCAGCTCATCCGATCCTGCGCCAAATGAAAGGTAATCCGGCTGCACCCCAAGATGACTTGCAAGCGCATTACGCAGCGTAAAGCAACTGCCATCTGGATACAGCGCAACATTATCGCAGGCTTTCTTCATAGCCTCGATAGCTTTCGGGCTGGCCCCAAGCGGATTTTCGTTCGAAGCCAGCTTCACAATATCCGTCAACCCATATTCCCTCTGGACTTCCTCTATCGGTTTGCCAGGAATATAAGGCTTGAGTCTTAAAACGCATTCTTTACAAAGTCTTGGAGACACGTGATTATTCACCTCATCTGTTATAAATGAAGTATAGCACAAAGGTGGGAATCAATAGAAACTCGTAAGGATTAAGTTACTATTAAGGCTGTTTGAGATACATGGATTAGTCATCCCATACTGCCGGAAACGGGGAGACGAGGAAAGAAAGTAAAAAAACAAAAATACAGAGAACAGACAAAATCTCAATCTCTTTTTTGCTTTCTCACTTTCGAGCTTTCCTCGTCTATCTCTATCCTTCACGCTGAATAGAATCCACTCAGATAATGTTTACAGATGAACTGCTCTACACGCCAGGTAGACTTGCCATTTTCTGTAAACTCATAAACGCCATTAGCCCGAGTCATAAAGCCGAGTTCCACCATGTAGCGCCTTGTTGCGCAGTAATCAGAACAGACCTGGGCAATACCCTCAGTAACATCGCGCTCGCTGTAATTTTTCATCTCAGACAGGCCAAAACGCATCACTGCATCAGGCGATATATTCGCTACCGGATTTACCTTCCGGCGCTTCTCAGCCAGTCTCATATCAACATCCGATAGCTTAGGCTCTCTGCGTCGAATTCCTCCGAAAACCGCTTTAGCTGCAATTTTCTGCAGCTTTGCATCACCATTTCGCATCAATTCCTGCAGTGCGACCTGCGAGCTTACCGTTCCCATCTCACCAAGCGCTGCTGTCGCTGCTTCGCGGACTTGCCTTTCCTTACTGTTTGTCATCTCGATTAAAAGATGCTCAGCCTGCCCTATTTGCAACCTGCCAAGTGCTGTTATAGCTACAGCCTTTTCCTGCCCTTTGCTGTTTTGTACAAGGTTTATCAACTCTTCAGCAGATGCAATATCGCCAATCTCCGATAGCGCGAAGACCGCCGCAACCCTGACTGCAGTCTCAGTATCCGAAAGAAAACCTCTTATAAGGCCCGAGTAATCACCTGCTTGCAGATGTCCCAGTACTCTAACAGCCTGGCTGCGAAGCTCTAAAGGTCCATGTTCCGCAATAGATGCAGCCTCCTTCGCTAAATCATCTAACAGCCCGCCGCCGATGTCTTCCACACGAAGCGGAGACCACTTTTCACGAGTACGCAGGTCGTTCAGAAACTGCTCCCGGCTGACTTCATACATTGTTCCTGGACAAAGCGACCTTGCTATATACTCAAGCCCCAGCAGACCGGCAGCCTGTTGCTTCACATCGTTGCTTTTCAGCATCTTCAGCAACTCATCACCAAAACGCGCTCCAGTTCTGACCAATGCCTGCAGAACCCATGAAGACTGGCTCTCCTTACTACCGTATGTTGCAATAAAACGCTCCTTCAGAATAGGAAACGCTGCATCAGCATAACACATCAATGTATTCACAAAGAGTACTGCAGGGCAGGAGTGTCTACAAGCCTGAATCATATCCAGCAGTATTCCGGCCTTTGCCTGTTCATCCGCAGAATGCATGACGAGCCTGTCCAGAAGCATGTAAGCATCTCGTGACGCCATATTCGACATACCATCTCTAGGATCAACAATCCCGCACCTGGAAGCATACTGCACCAGGATATCCCGAGCACGCGATGCCCTTGGCTCCTGTCCAGAAAAACAGCAGTCCAGCACAATATCTATTGCTTCACTTCCAAGGTGAGGCAGCAGAATGGCAAGATTTCCGATTGCATCTTCTGCTGTTACCATCAACTCTATCAAACGCTCTGGAGACTTTCTGAGGACTATACTTAACCTCTCCGGCGCATTTGGTTCATCGTTGAACATACGCAAAAGAACTGCAATCTCAGCTTGTACTACTTCTTTGAACCTGTCATCCGGGATGGCAGGGATTTCTTGATGTTCGGTCATTTGCTCCATTACCTCTTTCAGTGCTTGACGCGCACGATGCAGGCGGCTCATAACCGTACCCTTGGATATCTCAAGGAACCTGGAAATCTCGTCATAGGACAACTCTTCATAATAATGCAGGACCAGGACAAGGCGGTGGGACGCTGACAGCGATGCAAGACCATAGGACATCCGGGCATAAATAGACCGGTCTTCCATATCATCTTCAGCCGCAGCAATCTGTTCTTCTTCCAGCTCAACAAACTGATGGCTGTTGCGTCGGTACCACATCCTGCAGACGTTGAGTGTCAGAGCCTTCAACCAGCCTGCGAACCTCTCCGGGTTGCGAAGCTGCCCCAGCTTCAGGTAGGCTTCCACAAATGAGTCATGCGCTAACTCCTCAGCATCCGGCACATTGCCGGCCATATTGAGGCATACACGATAAACCATTGTGTAGTACCGGTCCATAAGCAGGCTGAACGCCTCTTTGTCTCCCTCCAACACTGCTGAAATTAATTTACTATCGTCCACCTTATCTGCTCCTGCACAATGTTGCATTGAGCACCACTGCATTTTTGCGCTTCCAAATAGAGGATGCAGCAACTTGCCAAATATTCCATTCATCGGGGAAATTTGTTCTTTATCAGAAAAAAACTCCGCTGTCTTGAATCACTACCCATTGTATCCTATGTCGTCCAGCTATTACAGCATCCTGGCTTATTCTGTGTGTTGTCATGCTCTACAGTGGGTATGTTAACTGTAAAGCCTGCAAAATTAAATCAACGCAGCTTCCGAAAAATGATTGTGCATCAGGAGGTCAATATGATTCGCGCAGCGATATTTCCAAATAAATACATCCAGGGCCGCAATGCTATCAGAGAAATAGCAAATTTCATTGAACCAATCGGCGAGTCTGCCGTTTTACTTGTGGACAGAAACGTCCGCAGCTTCATCGAACCTGCAATAATGGATTCTGCCCAAACAAAAGGCATTAATATCCAGTCCATTGAGTTTGGCGGAGAATGTACATGGGATGAGGTAAACCGAATAGCCGATGTAGCCAGGTCCGTTGATGCACAGATGATTATAGGCGCAGGTGGAGGTAAGACTCTCGATACAGCAAAGGCTGCAGCAATAAAATCTGACCGAAGAATGATAGTCCTGCCTACTACAGCTTCCACTGACGCTCCAACAAGCGCTCTTTCAGTCATTTATACGGCTCAGGGAGAATTTCAGGAGTATTTCTTCCTGCCAAGAAACCCGGATGTAGTACTTGTAGACACTCAAATCGTCGCCAATGCACCTGCAAGGTTTCTGTCAGCAGGTATGGGAGATGCTCTTGCCACCTGGTTTGAGGCAGACACTGCTTCCAGGGCTGGTGCTAAGAACATGGCCGGAGGTTTTACTACCAGTACCGGGCTGACACTGGCTCGACTGTGCTTCGACACATTGATTGAATACGGCCCTTCAGCACTGAAGGCTGCGGAACAACATGCAATAACTCCAGCACTCGAAAGGGTTGTTGAAGCAAATACGCTGCTTTCAGGTCTTGGCTTTGAAAGCGGTGGACTGGCAGCAGCCCACTCGATCCACAACGGATTGACGGAACTCAAGCAGACGCATGACTACCTGCACGGCGAAAAGGTCGCATTTGGAACACTGACTCAGCTTATTCTGGAGGACAGAAGCCAGGATGAGATAATGACAGTGCTCGCTTTCATGACCGCAGTCAGCCTTCCTGCCTGTTTTGAAGGGATAGGTCTGAAAAACGTCTCAAGAGACGACCTCCGACGCGCAGCCGAAGCAGCAACTGCAGAAGGTGAAACAATCCACAACTTGCCGTTTGAAGTTAGCGTAGATGATGTGGTAGACGCAATGATTGCCGCTGATTCGCTTGGAAGGACCATTCCCGGAGCCTGCGGTTGGCAGGAACGCGAAGAGGAATTGGAAAAAGAACCTGCACCAGCGATGTAAAACAGCATCACAAGTGTCGATGTTTAGGGGACGGCTTATTGAACCGTCCCCTGGATTTATCATATAACGAAGTTCTGAAAACCCTTCAGCTACTTCACAACCTTCACTTTTATGACAACCTGATCGCTTGTCCTCAGCCCATCGATAACAAAGAACCTGTACTCTATCTCCTTTGGTTCATTCGGAGCTGTAGCTTTCAGTATTGGGTCTTTAGAGAGATCAGCTCTCAGCCAATGTCCATTCTCAGACCATCTGTATATCAGTGGCTGGCCTTCAGGATCGTAGCTCTTTGATCCGTCGATAACATACTCTTCGCCGCACTTCACTACAATCTCTTCTGGAGCAATAGCCACCGGTTTCAAGTTCTTCTCCTTGATGGCATCCGGGATAACAGGCTTCACTACAGGCGTGATGCCTGTCGATGGCTGCAGACTTGTCCGCTTGGTGAATATACCACGAATCCTCTCACCTCTGAAGAATGCTTCGTTCATCTCAGTAAGCGGCAGCCAGTGGAATTCAGCCTGGTCTCCGCTGACAATCTTCAGAAGGATCAGCCCTTCAACGCTCCAAACATTCGGAGTGAAGGCAGTGTCAGTCTTTGCGGTTCCATAGGGGTTCCAGACTCCAATCGCACCATCTACGTCATCTGTGTCCGGCGAGTCCCAGGTCGAGTCAGTCTCTCTGGGAATGATAAACCGTCCGTCCTTGTCGGTATTGCCCATGAACTTCGGTCTATCGGCAAAATATTTGGTCCCAGCATCCTGTGCGCCGGTCTGTGACACATGGTATACATAAACAGCCGCGCCTGAAAGCGGCTCATCGTTAACATCATATATCTGCAGAACATGCCCAAGGCTTGGAATCAACCTGCCTTGAGTTCCCCAGAACTTCTCTCCCCGATACCCGGCAAAATACTGCACTTGACCTGCATGTGCCGGATGCAGCCACATGTGGCAGTAGTCCATAAGCGGGGTATATCCGCCGCCGCAGGGAATAGTCTGCGCTGAAGAGCACATTACGCTGCCATGCGACACATCCGGTAGAAGCTCTCCACCCGCATAATACTCACCATTCTCATCTTTCAGAAAGATGTTGTCTACCTTTACCGGATAGCCATACAGGTCTGGCAGTGCTATGCAGCAGTGACCAAACTCATGAACCAGCCCAGATGATATAACCAATTGATTCCCTGACTTGTTGTCGGCAACAGGGAAACCTCCGTCATAAAGGTGTGCTTCAAGGTCGTAAGGCTCCTTACTGAGGTCATCCGACGAAAGCGCATAGAACGCATCGGTGCGGATGGCATCTTTAACACCAACAGGGCTTGTAGTCGGGTAGACTGCTTCCTGAAGCATCAAAGTGACTCTGTGAGCCTGTGCGTTGAACCAGTCATAGTAGCTGAACGAACCGACCATATTGATTTTCTTAGCATCATAGTCGTCATCCAGTACGCATTGCTTATACCCCCAGCGCATAGCACGGGCAGTATTCAACTCGCAGCGTTCGTTGTTGGCTTCACAGATTTCCCCTATCTTCTTATCAGGGTCTACTGTTACTTTAATCCATACCGGATCATTGGGCCAGGTATAGTTGAAAGTCAATTTGATCTCTTCCCGCGGCTTCATTGACTTCTCAATGACCTGCTCTTGAGTCTCGACTGGTTTCTCATCCTTATCCAGCCGGAAATTACCGTTTTTATCAGGAATAAGCTGGAACCGGACTACTGCACCTGCAGGAACGTCTCTATAGCCAAAGTTGGCAATATGCGCCACAGCCTGCACCCGCTCTCCTGGAGCCGGCCACCATTTAGGACCATTAGATGAGTAACGAGGAAGCCGCGAAACACAATACAAGTCCAAATCAGGCTGTTCAGGAGAGATAACTTCAATGTTATAGGCGTCTTTCATCCCTCTGAACTCGGCAGTGAGCTTGCACTTGCCGACTGACTTGCCAGTTACAATACCGTCTTTGTCTACGGTGGCAACTTTCTCATCAGATGTGGACCACTTGATAAACGGTTTTGCGTCAAAATCAGACCAGTTGCCATATCCCGCGATATTCTCAGTGATGCGAACCATCTGTCCATCCAGCTTAGCCCGCATGCCAAACTGCTTGGGACATCCGTTGACGACTCTCTTGTCAGACGGCACATCACACGCATCAGGATCTATCTTTATGGCAGTAAACGGAGCTGTCGCGAAATAATCCCGGTAAACAACGCTTATCATATCACGAGACAGCTCAGTTTTAGCCTCTTTGCGGATGATAAGTTCGTCCATAGCCGCATCTGAGGTCTCATCGCCGATGTAAAGCCGCTTATCATCCATCTTCTGAACATCAAAAAACTGGTTGCCGCTTGCAATCGGGCCATCGACAGCAACCTTATCGATCCAAAGCGGCATACCAAGCGGCTTATTATCTTTACTGAACCACACGATAGCGATATGGTGCCACTGTCCGGCCTTCCAGTCAGAAACATCAGCACGGGATGATGTAACTTTCTTTGGAGAGGCCATAACATACCGGAGGAATCCCTTTTCAGACTTCTCCACAAGCAGTCCGTTCTTATTCATATCACCAACACGGAGGATAACATGCCTCTTACCATCATTCCCATTCCAGTTGGGCTTTATCCAAAAACTGATGTAACCAGATTCCTGCGAAAGATTGACTCCTTCGATGGCTGCAGGTCTTGAAAGCAAGACTCCTTTTCCCGCAGTGCCTGGAACTTCAGGAAGTCCGGCTGCAGGACTGCTCATTCTAGCGCTATTATCAAAAGCAGCATCACTGAACCAACTAAGCAAGGTTTCTGCCGACTCCAAATCTGCACAAAACAGCGGAGCAGCAGCCAACAACCCGAGCAGTACAAATAATACAATTAACCTCAAAATGCGGCTCCTTTCCATTATGAATCACTAAAACAAAGGAATGGGATTAGGGGTTTTGACGAACAGCCTTGCCCTGAGATAGAGAGCAGGATTTAACACCTGACCAATTCTACTCCTCAATGGAAAACAGGAATGTACAAGGCAGTTTACCGCTGCTTGCCAGCGCTGAAGTTCTGACTGTGCAAGACACCTTACGCCCCAGCGCGTTTTGGAGATGATGCTTCACATGTCCGCCGCAGCAGTAGCAGTAAGTAATTGACACACTCTCTTTAGCTTTTGGCAAACAGACACACCTGTAATGCTCCAGCCCTTCAGGTGCAAAGCTCACAAGCACTTTTCCATCATCCTGCATTGTCACGCTGTGCCCGAAAACAAATCTGGCTTCATTTGCAGCCATTATTCTGTCTTCCAGGCTTTCGTGAGTCTTAGCTATTCCCTTGCTGATCTCTTCTCTTTTTCCTCCAAGACAACAAGCACAGGCTTCGCGGATCGAATACCGGGTTTTAGGTTCGATCAGCGCATCCATCCGGCTCATTGCACATCTCAGCCAATCGGCCTTCTTCTCTGGAGAAGTGTTTCTTCTAATCAACTCACCACCTGCCATAATCTCATCCATTACTTCCCGAGAAACCCCAGCCTGCTCAAGCTTAGCTGCCAGAACCTTTATCCGGCCATACTCGTAATCAGCCATTTACCTCATCCCTTTAAAAAGCATTGTTATCGCAGCTTGCAATGAAAAATCAGCCTCCGAAAGCAAATCCGGAGGCTGACAGTTTTATCGCATAACAATTACTCTACTACATTTACCTTGATGCTTACCGGCTCGCTCACGCGCAGGCCATCGATTACATACAGCCTGTACCTAACCTCTCCCGGCTTGCCAGGAGCCTTGATAGTGCAGGTGGAATCCGTAGATAGATCAGGCTTCAGCCATCCTGCCTGCTCTCCCCATCTGTAGGTAAGAGGCTGGCCTTCCGGATCGTAGCTCTTTGACCCATCAAGCGTGAACTCCTCGTTGCACTTCACTGTCAGTTCCTGCGGGGTTACAACAGCAACCGGCTTCAGATTGGTCTTCCTGATCGATTCAGGAATCTCAGGCCTTACAACCCGCGTTATACCGTTTGATGGTTGCAAGCTGGTCCTTATGTGGTAGACTCCCCTGTTCTTGTTGCCTTTAAAGAATTGCTCATTGAACTCCGTAAGAGACATCCAGTAGAACTCAGTCTGATTACCGCTCACAATCTTAATGAGCAACAGCCCTTCCACGGTCCAGACATTGGGGGTGAACGCAGTGTCCGTCTTCACCCGGCCAAACGGGTTCCAGACGCTGATTGAACCATCTACCTCGTCCGTATCAGGATCATCCCATGACCGATCCGTTTCATTTGGGAACCGCCAGCGGCCGTCTTTATCCGTATTGCCGACGAACTTCGGCCTGTCCGGGAAATACTTAGTGCCCGCATCCTGGAGGGATGTGTTAATAACGTGATACACATATACCGCAGCACCGGAAAGAGGTTGATCGTTGATGTCATAAATCTTCAACCAGTTCTCGAACGCAGGAATCAACCTGCCCTGAATTCCCCAAAACCTGTTGCCTCTGTAACCGGCAAAGTACTGAATCTCTCCAGCATGTGCCGGATGCAGCCACATATGGCAGTGATTCATAAGCGAATCATAACTCACGCCACATGGCACGCCGTTAGCTGATGAGAGCGGCACGATGTTGTCTCTATCTCGAATGAGCGGCATCAGTTCGCTGCCTGCATACGGTTTACCATTCTCATCCTTCAAGAGCACCGACCAGTAGTTCACCGGATAACCGTAAAGGTCCGGCAGAGCCACACAGGTATGCCCGAACTCATGCAGGATTGCCGCATCTATCGCCATCAGGTCGATAGGCTCTCTGACAGGGAATCCTCCATCATAGTAAGGACCTTCTTTTTCCCAAGGCTCATCTTCCCACCTGGTATCTCCAAGCTTCAGTGCATATGTTTTATCGTTCCGCAGTGTTTCCCGCACCCCATCAGGGCTTGTGGTAGGCAATACGGTCTGCCGCAGCAGTGCCTCGAACCTGTAGAGCTGACCATTGATCCAGTCATACTCGCTGAACGATCCTACATGATTGATCTTCCGATTGTTGTAGAAATCCTCGAGTTGCGCCGGATCGTAACCCATGTGAAGCGCGCGGGCTATGTTCATCTCACAGCGCTCGTTGTTAGCTTCGCAAATCTCTGCAATCTTGTTTGCCGGGTCTACGGTCACGCGAACCCATATAGGATCATCAGACCATGTCCAGTCAAACTCTACAGATTCCTCTTCCCTGGGCTTCAACGCTTTGGAGATGACCTTGCGCTGGGTAGCGATGGGTGTTTCGCTTCTGTCCAGCCTTAAATTGTTGTTGGAGTCTGGAATCAGCTCAAAAACAACCTCAACTCCCGCCGGAGCAGTCTTGTAACCAAAGTTGATAATCCGCGCAACGAACCTGACCTTCTCACCAGGAGATGGTCTGTCCTTGTCATCGCCGTCCTTGTACTTAGGGAATCTCTCCACATACACCAGATCCAGGTCCGGCTGCTCGATTGGAATAACCTCAAGCTGATAGGTTGCCTTCATCCCTCTGAACTCGGCTGTTAAGGTGCATTTCCCGAGAGATTTACCTGTCACCCGTCCATTGGCATTCACGGTAGCAATCTTCGGGTCGGATGTAGTCCATTTGATAAACGGCTTTGCATCGAATTCTGACCATTGGCCGTAACGAACGGCAAAATCGGTGACTCTGGTCATCACCCCGTTCATCTCAGCCATCAGACCATACTGCTTCTCGCATCCAATGACCACACGTGGATCCATTGGGCCATACATCGGTCTCAAGTCTATTGCAACCCTGGTATAAGGCGCAGAGCGGAAGAAATCCCGATATACCGTGGCAATCTGCCCATGAGGACCTTCAGTATCGAACCTGTCCCGCATGATCAGCTCATCGATCACACAGTCTGACGTAGCATCTCCGATAATTACCCGCTTATCTGCCATCTTGTCTGGATTCATGAACTCGCTTCCGCCAAAGATTGGACCAGCAACAGCCCATTTGTCTATCCAGAGCGGCAGTCCGAGCGGCTTACCTCTTACTGACATCCATGCTATTGCAACATGGTGCCACTGTCCGGCTTTCCAGTTAGAGACATCAGCACGAGCAGCAGTAACTTTCGTCGGGCTAGCCATCACATAGCGCAGCATGCCTTTGTCCGACTTCTCAACCAAAAGACCATTCGTAGCCGGGTCACCGATTGTAAGTATTCGGTGAGTCTTTCCATCATTTCCATTCCAGTTCGGCTTGATCCAGAACGTTATAAGCCCGTTGTCCTGCTTGAGAAGCGGATTTTCGATGGCTGCAGACCTACTGAGTACAACTCCTTTGCCTGCTGTGCCTGGAGCTTCAGGAAGTCCGGCAACAGGCTTCGCTGTGCGGACACTCTTCGGCACGGTTGAATCGGTAAACCAGGCTACAACCGCCTCAGTCGTGTCCTGCGCAGTCGCGAGAGATGGCGCAAGAAGCACTGCAGATACCAGTACTATAGACAACACTAATTTCAACAACGCACAACTCCTTCTTATTGTTCTATTTCAACACCCTTGCCAGTCTCAGCAGACTTGTAGAGTGCATCAAGTATCTGCATGATGTGCAGGCCATGCTCTCCCGTAGAAATGCATTCAGTCTCACCTTTTATGCACGAAATAAAGTGCTTGATCTCCATTTCATGCCCGGAGAGGTTCGGGAACTGCGGCTGAATGTCAACGGATGTGCCGCGAACATCCTTGTAAATCCTCAGTGGATCGAACTCAGCTCCGCCTTCGGTTCCCATAAGCTGCGTATAGATTTTCTCTTTGTCAATATGAGACTCCCAGCTTGCTTCCAGCATCACAGTCGCGCCATTTTCCAGCTTAACAAAACCTGCAGCAAGGTCTTCTACATCATAAATGCGGCCCGGTTCGTTGGCTCGCTTGGCTCTGAGCATCGAATATGTCGATCCCATTACATAAACCGGCTTCGGATTGCCCATTAACCACAATGCAAGGTCCAGCACGTGTACACCAAGATCAATCAATGGACCTCCACCTGCAAGTTTCTTGTTGGTAAACCAGCCGCTCAGGAATTTGCAGCAAGACCTTCTGACCCATCCTGTCTTGGCATAGTAGATCTCTCCAAGATCCCCATTCTGAATGAACTCCTTCAGAAGCTGAGAATCGCCTCTGAAACGGTTGTTGAAGCCCATCATGAACAGCTTGCCGGACTTCTTTCCTGCCTCTACCATCCGAGCGCCTTCCACCGCGTTCATGGCAAGTGGTTTCTCACATAAAACGTGTTTTCCTGCTTCAAACGCTGCCACTGCTATTTCCGCGTGGGTTGAATTTGGGGTGGAAACAATGACTGCATCGATCTCATCCATTTTCATGAGATCTTTGTAATCAGTAATAACATGGGGCACGGAAAAGTCGTTGGCCAATCTATTCGCGCGTTCTTCGTTGATGTCGCATATCGCGGTTATCTCTGCATCAGATACTTTTGCCAAACCTCGTGCATGCACCGTTCCTATGCCGGCGCCAATAATCCCGACTTTGACCTTCTTCATTTCGACTCCTAAACCTATTGAATTGTTTTGGTAAGGAAGAATACTTCCTATCGTACCTTACGACATCCAGGTACATTCGTCCTGCTTAAGAGATAAAATTTGTAATTTATTGTTTGCTGATTACTGATCAGTGTAGAGGTTAAGACCACTTCGCAGTCAGATGTAAGAGAATACGAGGCTGCTGCTTAACCGGGAAGTACACTTCTACTTCACCTGAAACATGATATGGCAGCAGTTAAACATCGAGCAATGAAGTACAGCAATGATAAGCCTTACTGCACTTCATTGCTTATATAATCAGATATTAATACGACACCAGGGTATCTGTAAAATAGCCTTTTAACCTGTCCCGGCCATTCAAGAAGGTAAGCTCTACCAGGAACACTACTCCTGCCACTTCACCGCCCAGTTCCTCAACCAATTGGACAGAAGCAGACGCTGTACCTCCGGTAGCCAGCAGGTCATCCACAATAACCACCTTCTGACCGGGTCGGATTGCGTCTTTGTGGATTTCTACAACATTGGTTCCATACTCCAGCGCGTATTCAGCCTTAATCGTCTCGGCAGGCAGTTTTCCGATTTTACGGACTGGCACGAATCCTACACCAAGTTCAAGTGAAATCGGCGCTCCAAGGACGAATCCCCTGGACTCGATACCTACTACAACATCCGGTTTGAGAGCACGAACCTTATCAGCCATAGCACAAACTACTTCTTTGAATGCTTTGGCATCCTGCAATACCGGTGTTATATCCCGGAAGAGAATACCGTCCGTTGGGAAGTCCGGTATATCGCGGATAAGCTCCTTAAGGGTCTGTTCCTGTATCACTTTTACCTCCGGAAATCAGTGTGTGGCGCAGTATAACGGGAAAAGGCATTATAATCCAGCTTTCGGACTTCAGTACCTCATCCCTCGCCTTTTAGTAACTTCAACGTCTTCTCAAACGTTGGGCGGACAACACCTTTCTCGGTTATTATAGCAGAGATGTACTCGGCGGGCGTGACATCAAACGATGGATTCATCACCGGTACGCCTTCTGGAGCTATTCTATGCCCGTCAACGTGCGTCATCTCTTCAGACGACCGTTCTTCTATAGGAATTTCTTCACCTGAAGCAATCTGGAAGTCAACAGTAGACATCGGCGCAGCAACATAAAACGGCACGCCATGAGCCTTTGCCGCCAGCGCAACCGAGTAAGTGCCGATCTTGTTAGCAGTATCGCCGTTAGCGGTTATTCTATCTGCTCCGACCACGCATGCATCGATCATCCCTTTTCGCATCAGCGACGCGGCCATGTTATCAGCGATGATCGTCACATCTATCCCATCCTGAGCAAGCTCCCAGGCCGTCAACTTCATCCCCTGTAGTCTGGGACGAGTCTCATCTGCAAAAACCCGAATACGTTTTCCGCTTTCGACAGCCGCCCGGATGACACCCAGCGCCGTTCCATACCCAACACAAGCAAGTCCGCCCGCATTGCAGTGAGTGAGCACCGTATCACCATCTTTTAGTAGCTCGGCGCCGTTTCTGCCAAGCCTTCGGCAGGTATCCTCATCTTCCTGTACCATCGATCTTGCCAGTTCGTTAAGCTCTTCCTTGATCTGCTCGATAGGCTTACCATCTGCCTGCCTTGCTGCTGCCAGTATCCTGTCAACACCCCAGAACAGGTTGACCGCAGTTGGCCTGGTGGCACGGATCTCTGAAGCTACCTGCTCCAGCTTGCTCATAAATTCCTGATGGTCCGCTGTTTCTATCTCCTGCGCGCCAAGTGCAACCCCGATAGCTGCCGTAACACCCAATGCAGGCGCTCCTCGGACTTTCATCGTTTTGATGGCATCGGCTACTTCGCGATAATCGAACAATTCGATTGTCACAAGCTGATGAGGCAGCCTGTTCTGGTCTATTAGGACGACTTTACCATCTAAGTAGTCTACGGTGCGTATCATTCTGTTACAGCCTTGCATGTTCAAGTGCAGTTGCGCACTTGCAGTCCCTGACAGGAGACATCCGCTTGATCATCTCAAGTATCACATCCCTCACGCGCTCGTTGTTTGCGTGGAAAACTTCCATAACCTCGGCTGCGCTTACCGGCTCTACTCCTTCTTCAGCAACAAGGCCGGTGTCGTAATCGGTGACCAATGCGATGTTTACGTAGCAAAGCTCCTGTTCCAGCGCCAGTATAGCTTCTGGATACTGGGTCATACTGATTACTTCCCAGCCCATGCTTGTAAACCATCGGCTCTCAGCTTTGGTAGAAAACCTCGGCCCCTGGATAACCACATTAGTTCCCCGCTCATGCCCGGATATGCCTTGCTCTTTGATGATTGTGTTTGCCAGTTTGCGAAGTTCGGGGCAATATGGATCAGCCGAAGATATATGAACGGCTGTAGGACCATCATAAAAAGTATCCTTGCGGCCGCTGGTCCTGTCTACAAACTGGTCGCAGACAACAAAATCTCCGGGTTTTATGTGCGGTTGAAGGCTTCCTACAGCACTTGGCCCGATAATCCGCGTCACTCCAAGCGATTTCATTGCCCAAACATTGGCCCTGTAGGGGATTGTATGCGGCGGCCACTGATGCTGCCTGCCATGACGGGGCAGAAATGCCACATTTTTACCTTCGTATGTGCCAATGGTGATGACATCACTTGGCGGCCCGTAAGGTGTGTCTACCTTGATCTCTACGGCGTTCTCAAGAAGCGAATAGAATCCTGATCCTCCAAATACTCCTATCTCTGCACTCGTGCTCATTGTTTATGCATCTCCCAGGAAGGTGCAGGATACAAAAAAGCAACTGCGCCTCCCTTCCCCTTTATTATTCTTTAGCGTGCTCCGATTGAAGCTGTGTTCTGCATTTTTCCAGTGCTTCCAGGGCAGCAGCCTGTTCTGCCTGCTTTTTGCTCTTTCCGGTTCCAACACCCAGCACGTCTCCGTCCAGTCTGGCCTCAACCAGGAAGGTCTTATCGTGGTCAGCGCCCTGCTCTTTTATGACAACATAGCGCGGGGCCTTTTTGAACCTGCCTTGTGTCAACTCCTGCAGCAGTGATTTATAATCCCTTATGTGTTCCTGACGCTCGATATCTATCAGTATCGACTCCAACGCCCGAAGACAGAACTCCTTGGCATTGTCCAGACCTGAATCAAGATACACTACTGCTACGATAGCCTCGAAAGTATCAGCCAGAATCGAAAGCCGGTCTCTGCCTCCCGATGCCTCTTCTCCAGCGCTCATCAAAATCATCTTGTCAAGCCCAAGATGCTTCGACGCATCTGCAAGCACCGGTTCACTGACCGCTACAGCTTTAGCCTTGGCAAGTTCGCCTTCCGTGCGGTCTTCATACGTCCTGTAAAGGTATTCGCAGACTACCAGACCAAGCACTGCGTCTCCAAGAAACTCAAGCCGCTCATTGCTGCGAGTACCGTTAGATTCACCTAGAAATGACCTATGGGTCAATGCCTGCTCGAGCAGGTTGAGATTACCAATATTTATCTGCAGCTTCTTTGCCCATGCCCGAAGCCGCCTTTTATCGATTGCCATGAGTGAGTGGAGAAAGTCGAGTGAGTCGAGAAAGTCGAAGAGAATGCCAATTGCTGATTGTTGATTGCCAGGTAAACCCGCAACCATCAAACGGCAATCTGCCTTCCCTCGGCCCTCTCGACTCCCCCCTCTCGCTCTGCCTCCTTACTTTAGTTTATTAATCGCCTCCGCCATCCGGTCGAGGCCGTTGGTAATTGCTGACATGCTTGTTGCATAAGACAAACGGATATAGTCCGGTGCGCCAAATCCGCTGCCTGGAACTACGGCAACATTCGCTTCATCTAGCAGGAATTCAGCAAACGTATCCGAACTGTCGATTGCCCTGCCACCGTAAGACATGCCGAAAAGTTTGCTCACATTAGGAAATACGTAAAAAGCTCCACCAGGCATCGCACAGGACACTCCAGGGATGCCGTTCAACCGTTCCACAATGACTTTTCGCCGATTATCGAACTCGGCTATCATCTTCAAAACATCATCCTGTGGCCCTGTCAGCGCTTCAACTCCGCCTTTTTGCGCGAAAGACACAGGATTGGATGTGCTGTGGTCCTGGATTCTAGTCATCGCTGCAGCAATCTCCGGTTCGGCTGCCGCATAGCCTAACCGCCACCCTGTCATAGAATAACTCTTGGAAAATCCGTTGATGGTGACTGTCAGCTTCTTGATTTCCGGCCCCAGAGAAGCTATGGACACATGTTTCTGTCCATCGTAGATTATTTTCTCGTAGATTTCGTCCGAAAGAACGTAGATTTGCTTGTTGACAGCAAGTTCTGCTATCTCCTCAAGCTGCTTTCGGCTATAGATACCGCCGGTAGGGTTGCTTGGACTGTTTAAAACAAGCAGTTTGGTCTTCGGAGTAATTGCCTCGGCAATCATATCTGCTGTTGCCACAAACCCGGTGGATTCATCTGTCTTTACAAATACAGACGACGCTCCAGCGAGCTTTGCTTGTTCAGGATAACTCACCCAGTAGGGTGATGGTATTATAACCTCGTCCCCAGGATTTACAAGCGCCAGAACAGCGTTATACAGCGAATGTTTGGCCCCGTTGGATACTACGATTTGAGATTTCTCGTATTCCAGCCCGTTATCTTGGGCAAATTTGCTGACTATAGCCTCTTTAAGAGCATCTATGCCAGAAGTAGCAGTATATCTAGTGAAACCTGCTTCGATGGATTTTATCGCAGCTGCTTTGATGTTGGCAGGGGTATCAAAATCCGGCTCACCCGCACCAAACGAGATCACGTCAATGCCTTCAGCCTTCATTTTGGCAGCCTTAGCTGTTATTGCCAGAGTTGGTGAGGGGCTTACATTCTTTGCTCGTTCTGAAATTGCCATACTACTCTCCAGTGGAAAGGTGAAGCTCTACATAAAAAGTGTCAGGCCGACAGGCCATACGCCCTTTACTAAAGTGCGGAGCCGCATTGCAACTCCGCACCACACAATTCTTTACTACGCTTTCTTGAGCACAATCGTCGCGTTGTGGCCTCCGAAACCAAAGGAGTTGGAGATTGCTATCTCCAGGTCGGCTTTTCGGGCGACGTTAGGCACATAATCAAGATCACAATTGGGATCAGGGAACTCATAATTGATGGTCGGTGGGATAATACCTTCCTCAAGCGCTTTCACGCAGGCGATTGCCTCTATTGCCCCAGCAGCCCCAAGCAGATGACCGGTCATAGACTTTGTGGAACTGACCGGTACCTTATAAGCATAATCACCGAAGACAGCTTTTATTGCCATTGTCTCCAGCTTATCGTTAAGCTCTGTGGATGTGCCGTGTGCGTTGATATAGCTGACATCTTCAGGTTTGATGCCTGCGCTGTCCAATGCGGCCTTTATACATCTGGCTGCGCCGTTTCCTGTTGGGTCCGGGGCAGTCATATGATAAGCATCACCGCTCATTCCATAACCAATGATCTCCGCATGTATCTTCGCGCCGCGAGCTTTTGCGTGCTCCATTTCCTCAAGAACCAGTATGCCTGCGCCTTCGCCTATTACAAATCCGTCTCTTTGCTCATCAAACGGCCGACTGGCTTTTTCAGGTTCATCGTTGCGTGTAGAAAACGCTTGGGCATTACAGAAACCTGCGCAGGAAAGCGGACAAATCGCCGCCTCTGCACCACCAGCAATCATAGCATCGGCATCACCACGAACAATTACCTCGTAAGCATCACCAATAGCGTTCGTTCCTGTTGTACAAGCAGTTACCACTGTTGTATTAGGCCCTTTGGCTCCAAACATTATGGAAATCTGGCCTGAACCCATATTGGCAATCAGCATCGGCACGAAGAACGGGCTAACGCGACCGGGGCCTTTTTCAAGCAGCGTCTTATGCTGTGTTTCCCACGTATGCACACCACCAATACCGGAACCAACCAACACTCCCACTCTGGCAGCATTCTCCGGGGTTACCTGCAGACCGCTCGATTCCATCGCCATCTTGGCTGCCGCAACAGCATACTGAACGAATGGGTCCATCCTCCGGGCTTCTCTTGGATCGATATAGTTGCTGATATCGAATCCCTTCAACTCCGCGGCTATCTTCGACGCATGATTCGATGCATCAAAACGGGTAATCAATCCAACGCCGCCCTTACCCGCTACAAGCGATGCCCAGAACTCCTCTACACTGTTTCCGACAGGCGTCAGTGCGCCCATCCCGGTTATAACAACCCTTCTTTCTAGCATTATCACCTCAGAACTAGACTACTGATGATAAGGAACAGGCAACAGTACGATGTAGTCTCATATTTGAACTTCCGCCTGTTACCTGTCTCTTAATTGCCGCTATCTGCTGTTAGCTTCCTGCTTTTTCATCGATGTAAGCAACAGCCTGCTCGACGGTCTGGATCTTCTCTGCATCCTCATCCGGTATTTCTACGTTGAACTCTTCCTCAAGTCCCATTACCAGATCCACAACGTCCAGAGAATCGGCTCCAAGATCATCTACGAATGATGCTGTCTCAGTAACCTCATCATCGCTTACTTTCAGGCGGTCTACCACAACCTTCTTCACCCGATCAAATGTTGACAATTTTGCACCTCCTTGCAAATAACTACCACTATTTTTAGTAACGGTTGCCAATCCGATTGGCTGCTATGCTATTCTCCGGTCGATATAAGCTACTGCCTCGCCGACCGTTCCAATTGTCTCCGCGTCTTCGTCCGGGATTTCAACATCAAATTCTTCCTCAAGTCCCATGACGAGTTCTACTATTTCAAGAGAATCAGCTCCGAGGTCGTCCTTGAATGACGCTCCCTCTGTAACTTCGTGTTCATCTACCTTCAGCGTAGCCAACACGACATTCTTTACTCGCTCATAAGTCGTCGGCATATTAGCCTCCTTACATTACCATTCCGCCATCGATATTAATGACCTGGCCTGTTACGTAGCTGGATGCCTCACTGCAAAGGAACAGGATCACATCAGCCACATCATCAGGTGTGCCTTGCCTGCCAAGTGGAATCCGGCTCTCGATGCTTTCCTTAGCTTGCTCTGTCATCTCATCTGTCATAGCCGTTTGAATAAAGCCCGGAGCTACTGCGTTCACATTAACCCCTCTCGGGCCAAGTTCTCTGGCTGTTGTTTTCGTCAGAGCAATCACGCCTCCTTTGGAAGCTGAGTAGTTAGCCTGACCTACGTTGCCGATGACTCCCATCACTGATGCAACATTTACGATCCTGCCGCTTCTCTGCCGAAACATCAGTTTTGATACGGCTTTAGTACAGTTAAACGTGCCTTTCAGGTTGGTGTCAAGCACGGAATCCCACTGATCTTCAGTCATTTTAAGTATCAGACTATCTCGCGTGATGCCTGCATTGTTCACGAGTATATCGACTTTACCGAACTTGTCAACTGCTGAGTTTACCATACGTTCTACATCTGCTGGATCAGCTACGTTTGCCTGCACCGCAAGTGCTTCTCCACCTGCGGCCTCTACTTCCTTTGCCACCGCTTCAGCAGCCTCTACAACGTAGTCGGCAATCACTATCTTTGCGCCGGATTTGGCCAGCTTCAGGGCTATTGATCTTCCGATCCCTTTCCCTTCTCTGCCTGCACCTGTTACAAGCGCTACTTTCCCATCAAGTTCCACTACAACCTCCCTAAAAAACGCCATCAGTTGACAGCTTAACTCTCTTTAAGCAGTGCCTCAAGAGAGTTGGTATCGCCTACGCTTACTACGTAGACATCTTTCACAATTCTTTTAACGAGACCAGCAAGCACAGTGCCGGACCCCAGTTCAACAAAGCTTTCCACACCGTCTGCAGCCATCTTCTGCACAGATTCATCCCATCTTACACTACCTGTAATCTGGTCTGCCAGTGCTTTTCTGACATCCTCGGCTGTTCTAACATAATCCGCCGTCACATTGGCAACTACTGGAACGGATGGATCAGAAATCTGCGCCTTCTCAAGCTCGAGCCTCATCGATTCAGCAGCAGGAGCCATCAATCTTGAATGAAACGCTCCACTTACTTTAAGAGGCATCACCCGTTTTGCGCCTCGCTCTTTTGCGATTCTTCCGGCTTCTTCTACACCTTCCGGTGTTCCAGAAATCACTATCTGACCTGGTGAGTTGAAATTAGCGACATCGACTATCCCGGCTGACTGAGCCTGTTCGACTGCACTCTTTACATCTTCATCCGATAATCCAAGCACCGCCGCCATTGTACCGGGCACAGAAGAACCGACCTCATGCATCAACTCGCCTCTTCTTCGCACAAGGCGCACTGCTTCGCTCAGATCAAGCGCTCCTGCAGCAACAAGCGCGGCATATTCGCCAACGCTGTGACCTGCTGTGACATCTGGACGGATTCCCTTGGACTCAACAACCTTTAGAGCAGCTACGCTGACCGTAAGCAGCGCTGGTTGTGTATTGACTGTTCGAGTTAGCTCATCTTCAGGCCCTT
Organism: Armatimonadota bacterium; assembly: GCA_029551395.1. GTDB lineage: Bacteria > Armatimonadota > UBA5829 > UBA5829 > DTLH01 > JAKPFN01. The sequence goes on from JAKPFN010000014.1 coordinate 45,983, forward strand.
CAAACATTAACCTGGACAGCTCGAACCCCAAAACAGCATCGGCAGTCTCAAAAACTTTTCTTGCCTCTGGGAATGACTCGTACAAGTCGCGCCCCATTCCAACACACTGCGCGCCCTGCCCTGGAAATATAAATGCAACCTTAGACGGAATTGCCATTATTTGCGCTGATCCCCCACTTGACCACACTTGCAGCCCATGTCAGACCTGCTCCGAATCCTACCATTACAACTACATCACCAGGCTTCAGCCTGCCTTCTTGCATCGCTTCGCTCATTGCAATCGGTATGGATGCAGCAGATGTGTTGCCGTACTTTTGGACATTAACAAATATCTTCTCAGGCGGCAGGTTCAATCTTCTCGCGGCTGATTCGATGATTCGGATATTTGCCTGATGCGGAATGAAAATATCAACATCTTCTGGTGTCAAACCACACTTCTCAAGCGCCTGGAGAGAAGCATCTCCCATAATCCTTACAGCAAACTTGAATACTTCTGATCCGGCCATCTTGATACAATGCTGGCGTGTTTCAATCGCTTCCACTGTGATCGGCATGCGTGACCCGCCAGCCTCGATCTTCAGCAGTTCCGCGCCTGCCCCATCAGAACCAAGCACCGTGGAAAGAATTCCGTGACTGCCGTCTGTTGGAGCCACTATAACTGCACCTGCCCCATCGCCAAAGAGTATGCATGTAGTCCTGTCAGTATAATCCGTCACCTTGCTGAGGAGATCTACCCCCACAACAAGAACTTTGTTGTAGGTTCCCGAACATACAAAAGAGTTAGCTGTGGTAAGAGCATATACAAATCCAGAACAGCCTGCAGACAAGTCAAACGCTGCCGCTTTTTTCGCCCCAATCTTCTCCTGGACAATCGATGCTGTTGCAGGAAAAGGCATATCTCCACTTATCGTTGCGCAGATGATCAAATCCAGTTCTTCTGCCGATATTCCAGCGTTGTTAAGTGCTTGCTCTGCTGCTCTTGCGGCCAGTTGTGAAGCGCACTCTCCGTCAACCGCTACTCTTCTTTCTTTTATGCCGGTCCGGGTGACAATCCATTCGTCACTCGTATCGACTATCGACTCAAAATACTCGTTATTGAGTACCTTCTCAGGTAATGCTGAGCCTATTCCGACGATACCAGCCCTTCTTACGCTATTCATAGAACTTACCGAATGAGTCCTTCCTGCCCTAGCTTCTAACAGCCGGGCTTCTTTCAACGCTTGGCAGCGATGTCTTGATGCAGTTAATTATATCGTGGTCTACCGCTTCTTTAGCAGCTCTGATTGCACTTGATACGGCCTTCGCATTTGATCGGCCATGCCCAATTATGCATACTCCATTTACACCAAGAAGCGGCGCTCCTCCATACTGGGTGTAGTCAAACCGTCGTTTGACCTGCATGAGTGCTGGCTTGAGGCAAAGAAGCGAAATCTTTAGTATTGGGTTCTTGCTCATCTCCCTGAACTGTCCCAGTAGCAGATCTGCAAGCCCCTCTGCTACTTTTAATGCTACATTTCCAACAAAACCATCTGCAACAACAACATCTGCTCCTCCCGAAAACAGATCACGTCCTTCTACATTACCTATGAAGTTGATATCCATCTCGCGAAGAACAGGATGTGTTGCCTTGGTCAGTTCGTTACCCTTGCTTGACTCTTCTCCAATGGAAAGCAATCCCACACGAGGCTGCGGTTTCTTCAAGACTTTTTCTGCATAGATGCTGCCCATTATTGCAAACTGCAAAAGGTTATTTACTGAACAATCAGCAGTCGCACCTGCATCCAACAGAATAGTATTGCCTCCCTTGCTGGGTAGTATCGTTGCGATTGCAGGTCTATCGATACCCGGAATCCTTCCAAGTTTAAGGGTAGCAACGGCCATCGCAGCCGCAGTATTGCCGACACTAATCATTGCCTGGGCTTCTCGAGATCTGACCATCCCAGCAGCGATGACAACAGACGCACCTGGTTTTGTCCGAATGCTGTCCACATGGTCATCCATTCGGATGCAGTCAGGCGTATGATGAACCTCGACTCGGCCATTCATATCCATCCGCTTGGGCAGATGACTTTTTATGGCCTGCTCATCTCCCACAAGCACTATATCCACGTCGTACAAAGCAGCAGCCCCGACTGCACCCTTTACGATTTCGGCCGGGGCATAATCACCGCCCATTGCATCGACGGCAATCCTCATCTAGGTAGAACCCTCTCCTGAAAATAGAACCTCAGGTTATGGGTGTTAGGTCATGGGTCACAAGAAAACCCAACACCCAACACCCATTACCCAGTAAAAAACCTTATTCTTCGGTCTTTTTCTCTTTCTTCTCGATTACAAGCCGACCGTTATAGAACCCGCAAGATGGACATGCATGATGCGGCAAACGCGGTGCATGGCAGCGCGGACAATTTACTACATTCGGCGCTTCTAGTTTCCAATTAGCTCTTCGCTTGGCCTGCCTGGCCCTGGAATGTCTTCTTTTTGGCAGTGGCATTATTTTAACTCCTATATACCGATAGTCGAATCACACTTATGGGTCGTAATAATTTAGAAGACCCTGCATAATATAACAAAAGTGATGGGTAATGAGCAACCACCCTCTGCCTAGACCGTATCCGGCGAGGCATAGGCGATGGTGGTTTCTCACCACACATCACTCTTTTTCTTCAGTATCTTCCTCTTCAAGCATACTTGCAAGTGCTGCAAAAGGAGATGCCTCCACATCAACCGGACAGTTGCATAGTCCCTGGTTCAGATTAGTACCGCACGTAGGACATAGCCCTTTACAGGTATCACTGCACAGCGGTTGTATCGGAACCTCCACAAGAACTACTTGCCTTATATACTCTGAAAGGTCGAATACATTATCCCGAAAAAGAGGCTCTTCCTCTTCTTCATCCACATCTTCCTGCTCAACAAACGCTGTCTGGAACACTGGAATAGGCAACTGCTCATCGATTTTTACGTTGACAGGAATCGTCAGCTTCTCCAAACACCTGCTGCATTCCAGTTCTATCTCCGTTTCAAGTTTGCCCCGAGCAACGATAAGGTTGCCTGTATTTGTGAAGTTAATGCTGCCCACAATTGGCTTGGTGCAGCGCAGATCCTCACTCTCAGCGCACTCTTCCCGGATTTCGTAATTATAACTCTTGCCTACATTACTGGCAATTTCCCTTAGATCCAGTTTCATTGTAATAGACTCATACAGATGCAGCAGCCTTGCTTGTTACCACTTCTACAGTATCCCGAGCAATCATGCGCTCTTCGTTTGTTGGGATAACCAGTATCCGCGCTGAAGAATCGGCAGCGCTGATGTCAGCTTCCTCGCCTCGCTTCGCTGTATCGTTCTTCCGGGTATCAAGCTTAACTCCCATAAATTCCAATCCACGGGTAGACTTTTCTCGAATGATTGGACCATTTTCGCCGATACCGCCGGTAAAGACAATTGCATCGAGCCCGCCCATTGCAGCAGCATACGCGCCGATATATTTCTTTACGCGATAGCAGAACATCTCAAGTGCCAGAGCAGCTCTTTCATTACCTGATTCCGTAAGCTCCTCTATATCTCGCATATCGCTTGACTTACCCGAAATACCAAGCAGACCGCTCTTCTTGTTTATCAGGTTATCTGCCTGCTCTGGAGTCATCCCAAGCGCCTTTTGGACATAGACCATTATAGCCGGATCCATATCACCAGCTCTTGTGCCCATCATAAGCCCTTCTGCCGGAGTCATACCCATACTGGTATCTATTACTTTCCCTCCGACGATAGCTGTCATGCTGCATCCATTGCCCAGATGGCAAGTAACGAGCTTCAAAGACTCGGGTTTAACGCCATTTTCAGCCATGATCTTGCTTGCTCTTCCGCTGACATAACGGTGAGAAGTGCCATGGAACCCATATCGGCGGACACCGTGCTCAGTATACAACTCATAAGGTAGAGCATACATATAAGCATGCTGCGGAATAGTCGCATGGAACGCTGTATCGAACACCGCAACCTGCGGTACACCAGGCATAAGCTTCATGCAAGCATGGATGCCCATCAGATTGGGCGGATTGTGCAGCGGAGCAAGATGGCTGACCTTATCTATCTCGGCAAGCGTCTCATCCGTGATGAGTGTCGATTCCGAAAACCTTTCTCCGCCATGAACTACCCTGTGGCCAACCGCACTGATCTCTGAAACATCCGAAATAGCTCCGCCTTCAGGGTCTGTCAGGACCTTGAAGACCAGATCCATTGCTGCATAGTAATCCGGTATCGGAGACTCGATTACTTTCTTGCCTTTACCCGATGTCTCATACTTCAGTGCTCCCATTTCCAGCCCGATTCGCTCTGCAAGTCCTTTGGCGAGCACTTCCTCTGTTTCTGACTCGATCAACTGATACTTTAGGGATGAACTCCCGCTATTCAGGACGAGAATCTTCATTGAATTCTCCTAGATTATTCTTCTATCGCTTGAACTGCCGTTATGGCAGTAACATTCACTATATCGCTTGCGTTGCAGCCTCTGGACAGATCGTTGACAGGCTTTCGCAGTCCTTGAAGCACCGGGCCGTAAGCTTCTGCCTTCGCAAGCCGTTCCGTAAGCTTGTAAGCTATATTGCCTGCGTTCAAATCAGGGAATATAAGCACGTTGGCTTTACCAGCAACTTCACTTCCCGGAGCTTTCCGCTCTCCAATCCAAGGCACCAAAGCTGCATCTCCCTGAAGTTCTCCATCTATGAGAAGATGCGGCGCCCGCTCTTTAGCGATTCTGGTTGCTTCAACCACCTTATCTATGAGCGGATCAGATGCGCTTCCCTTGGTCGAGAATGAAAGCATTGCCACTCTCGGTTCAACATCGAATAGCTGCCGCATTGTTTTCGCGCTCGTAATGGCAATTTCAGCCAGTTCATTTGAGTTCGGATTGATTACAAGGCCTGAATCGCTGTAGATGAACAGTCCTTTCTCCCCGTACTCGCAGTCTGGAACGATCATTACAAAGAAACTCGATACAATAGACGTACCTGGAGCGCATTTAAGCACCTGGAGTGCCGGACGAACCGTATCAGCCGTCGAATGGATGGCTCCTGATACCTGCCCGTCTGCTTCTCCGGTGTAGACCATCATAACACCAAAGTAAAGCGGATCTTTAACTGTTTCCAGTGCTTTTTCTTCGGTTATTCCTTTGGATTTTCTAAGCTCATAAAACAGTTTGGCATACTCTTCGAGTTTCGGAGATGTCTCAGGATCTATCACTGTGACCTTGGACAAGTCCGCGCCACTCTCTCTGACAGCCTTCTCTATATCGCTTTTTTTGTCAACAACTATGATCTTTCCCAGGTTCTGAGCTGCTGCATCTGCTGCCGCCTGCACAACCCGGGGGTCACGACCTTCCGGAAGCACGATTGTTTTCTGGGCCGCCCGTGCTTTAGCATAAATGCCCTCCATAACGTTCATCATCGTCGAGATTAACTCCCACGCTTAGATTTTAGATTTTACCTAATCAGCAATTACTGCATCAAATAAAAAGGCAATTTCAGCCATTCCAAGACCCGTTTACTTCCTCAACTGCTTCAATGGCAGACAAAAACCGGTCTCAGTTAAAATACCATTTATTCCCCAATACTTCTCGCTGACAGACGTGGCAAAACACGGCAAACACTCTATATCAGCATCAAAGGCTGATGCTGTAGGGAAAGGCCTGCCGTTAACTGTATAGCCATAGAGTTTTACCAATAGATGTCAACAAACATCCAGAGCTTCTATAGCGCGCTTGCGCGCTACTTCTAACTGGCAAAACTCTTCCGAGAGTCTCAGGCGCAAATCAACATCTGAAACTCAATAAGAGATTCATCTGGTTAATTACAGGTTAAAAATCCAAAATCCGGAACGCCAGGAGATGCGATTAACGTCGTCCCATCTCACGAACAGGCGGCAACACAGGCTCTTCTTCCGGTTTGGTATACTCTATCCGCTGTTCCAGCTTCTCTCTGCCACGCTGAATAGTCCCCATCAGCTTGGCTGTGAAGTTCTCCAGATTAGCCAATACTTCTCTTGCATATTCATCAGCGCCTCGTCTGATCTCACGAGCTGATGCTTCAGCGCTCGCAACGATCTCGCGTGCCTGTGCAGTAGCCATTCTATTGATTTCACTGGTCTCCACAAGCTGACTGGCCTGTACTTTTGCCTCTTCTACAATGCTGGCTGCTTCCTGTCTGGCGTTTTCGACAAAAATTCTAGCTTCTTCCTTTGCAGCGCTAACAATCTTGTCAGTATCGCTTGCCAGCCTGGTAGCAGTCCTGACTTCATCCGGCAGCGAAGCCCGGATTTTATTTATGAGCATGGTGACTTCTTCTATCTGCACTCCCCATGCTCGACCCATAAACTCTCTTACATCTACTGCATCCTCGATTTTGTCGAGTAGCTTAAGTATGTCTACTTCAGGTCCGCGGTTATTAAGAAATGGATACCTAGGTATAGGTGTCTGCTCTTGGCTCATTTAAATGTATTAACCTCCTGCAGCTTGCGAAAACTTTTCCCTCAGGCGATACTCTACGGTCTTCGGCACTAAACCGTTGACCGATCCCCCCAAAGCAGCAATCTCCCTAACGATGCTGGAACTCAAGTAAGAGTATTCTGCTCCAGTCATCATAAATACCGTCTCAACCCCAGGATTGAGATTCCGGTTCATTAGTGCCATCTGAAATTCGAACTCGAAATCAGATACGGCTCGCAGTCCTTTTACAATCACATTTGCTCCAAGGCTCTGGACATAATCGACCAGCAGTCCTTCGAAGGCATCGACACGTACATTCGGCAGGTGGCTTGTCGCCTCGCGAAGCATCTGGACCCGCTCCTCTACTGTAAATAATGTCCGCTTCGAAAGGTTTGGCGCCACTGCGACAATTACCTCTCCGAAAACCCTCGCAGCACGCTCGATTACATCGATGTGTCCGCTGGTCACCGGATCGAAACTACCAGGAACAACAGCTTTCATTGTTCTTAGCAACAACAGGCAAGAAGTAACTGCTTAAAGTAATACGTCTCATCACACATTACTTGTCACTTCTCCCTGCACACTCCCTTCTCAGCTTACTGCTGCAAGCTGGAAGTCTTTATATTTCTTGAGCATATCCTTCTTAAGCGCCCGAAGTGACGGATCTGTTAGCTTCGGGTCACGTTTAATTATCTCAAAAGCTTCTTTTCTTGCCAATTCCAAAATTGGAATATCTCTGAAAATGTCCGTGACATTCAGTGCAGGCATTCCACTCTGTCTGGTTCCGTAGAACTCTCCTGGTCCTCGGATTTTCAAATCTTCTTCGGCTATGGTAAACCCATCGTTTGTTTGGGTCATCACTCGAAGTCTGGCTGCGGAGTCATCGCTGTTCGCATCCGCAACAAGCACGCAATAAGATTGATACTCCCCACGGCCTACGCGGCCTCTCAACTGGTGCATCTGGGCAAGCCCGAATCTGTGCGCGTCTTCTATTACCATTACGGAAGCATTCGGCACATCTACGCCCACTTCTATCACCGTGGTCGACACCAATATGTCCGTTTCACCAGCCCGGAAGGATTTCATCACCATTTCCTTCTCCCAGGTCTTCATCTGGCCATGAAGAAGGCTGACACGAAGGTCAGGAAAGACCTCCGATGCCAGGTGTTCATAAATCTCCGTCGCCGCTTTGACCTGCAGCTTTTCGGACTCTTCGATAAGCGGACATACTACATAAGCCTGCCTGCCTTCTGCTATGAGCTTGCGCACACCTTGATAAACTCTGTCCCGTTCGTCTGCTGTCTTCCAGTGTGTCTTGATAGGCTTGCGCCCCGGAGGCAGTTCATCGATGATAGAAATCTCCAAATCTCCGTAGACGGTAAGCGTCAGCGTCCTTGGAATAGGGGTTGCTGTCATCACCAAAACATCCGGGTTCAGCCCTTTTCCCTTCAGTGCAGCCCGCTGCAGCACACCAAAACGATGCTGCTCGTCAACTATCACCAGGCCGAGCTTTGCAAACTCCACGCTTTCCTGTATCAACGCGTGAGTTCCTATCACAAGACTGGTCTCGCCTGAGGCAATTCGCTTCAGAGCGGCACGCTTCTCCCGTGCAGTCATGCTTCCAATCAACAAATCCACCTTGATATCAATGCTTGAAAGCATCTCCGACAGCCCCAGATAATGCTGCTCTGCAAGAATTTCCGTCGGAGCCATCAACGCAGACTGATAGCCATTCCCAGCAGCAATAAGTATTGCCGCCAGTGCAACAACCGTCTTGCCGGATCCGACATCACCCTGCAGCAGCCGGTTCATGCAGTCTGGACGCGCCATGTCTGATGCTATCTCATTGATAACCCTCTGCTGTGCGCCGGTCAACTCGAACGGCAGGACAGAACGCAGCGTCTCTTTCCAATTGTCAGGGATCACGAACGATATCCCATGCCCAGGAGTATCGATCTCTCGTTTTCTGAGCGCAAGAGCAAGCTGCAGCAAGTAGAGTTCTTCGAAAACATGCCGCCTTCTAGCAGCTTCGAGCGCTTCCATACTCTCGGGAAAGTGCATATTCCTGAGAGCTTCCTTAATATCCATAAGGTCCAGCCGGTCACGCAAATCTTCCGGCAGGACTTCCGGCACCAAATCTATGTAACCATCCAGGGCATTGGTAACAATCTTCCGCATCGTGCCCTGGAAAAGCCCCTCTGTGAGCGGGTAAACGGGAACAACCCTTTTTGCAGACAGCGGGTCAGTATCCTCTTTAAACTCCTCCCACTCCGGGGATTGAATCTCGATTCCCCACCGTCCAACCTGCGCTGTCCCGTAGGCAATAATCTCTCGGCCCCTCATCTTGAAGAACCGGTCTTTGAGATAATGCTGGTTGAACCAGGAAAGCGTGGCAACTCCAGAACCGTCATCTATGGCAACCTTGGTTATCACTAGCCCGGTCCGCGGCCGAACATTATCTACTGCCACAATCGTACCGGCTACAGTAACCTCTTCGCCGCCGCGCAAGTTGCCAATACGCGCCAGACGCGACCTGTCTTCATGCCTGCGAGGGAAGTGATAGAGCAAATCGCGTACGTCAAAAATACCCAGCTTTCCGAGCACGCGGGACATACGCTCGCCGACGCCCTTCACATACTGCACTGGCGAATCGAGTGTCTTATACGTGGACACGGAGCTGGGTCCCTTTTTGTGCGTTGCAAGGCCGTGGGCCGGTTTTGTTGCCATTCGGAGCTCCCGCTCGTCCTTCAGATTGTACTTGCCGACGGGCCGCTTTGTCAAGCAGGACCGAAGTGTGATTAATTATGGTTATCTATAGTATATCAGAATGACGACCCTATGTCGATTCGTTGAGGAACCTCAAGTAAGTTCGGAATTGCCCAATAAACACTTCCTGTGCTAGATGTTTCAGACTCACATACTTAAACACAGTATTCAAAAGCAAATTCGGTTTTTCCTTTCCAAGTTTATCCGCCATACCCTGCGGGTAACAGTTATCCTTAGACATTTGCGGGCAAATAGTTGCGCTTGTTGTATACTTTGAGGTAATCTACCATCGTACTGCTTGGGTAAAGGGTGGAAAATGAGAGACTCAGAGATTCCGGTAGATGCTCGAAATGATTCCGTTATGGCTTCCCGGTCTGAAGTTCTTTGGATGCTGGATTGGGCCGCAAACGCCTTTGCTGAGACAAAAATCCCCCATGACAAGACCTTTCTAAGCACCACCTATCCCTTTTCATTTATCTACGATGGCCACTCGTCTTCAAGACTTCTGAAAAGCTGGAAATATGCATCAGAAACCCAGGAAAAAGCAGACAGAATAGAAAAACTGGTTACCTGGAAAGACCCTGTTACCGGATTAAAAGTTAGCGCAACTATCACTGCTTATAAACACTATCCGGCAGTTGACTGGATACTCCATTTCGAAAACGAAGGCAGCCATGACACGCCGATTATCGAAGACATTCAAGCTCTGGACATCACTCTACACCCGGATAACCTCGGCGCACCTGCCGTTCTACACCAGATAAAGGGAGATACAGAAAAAGAAGATGCCTTCCTGCCGTTTGATACCGCGCTTGCCCCAGGAGACCATTTTTGCATAGCGCCTGCTGGTGGTAAGTCTTCTTCGGGTGCATTCCCGTTCTTCAATTTCCAATACGGCAGGCGAGGGATAATCACCGCTATCGGATGGACAGGCCAGTGGGCAGCTTCATTCAATCACATTGACTCAGATGCATTACAGATAAAAGCCGGGATGGAGAGAACTCACCTTCGCCTTCATCCAGGCGAACGAATCCGCAGCCCAAGAATCCTCATCATGGCCTGGAATAACGACCTGTACACGGCACACAACAGGTTCCGCAGATTGATGCTATTCAACTACTTGCCCAAGCCTAATGGCAGACCTGCCAGAATACCGGTTGCCCTTCAGTGTTTCGACCGCTACAGCCTGAGACCTGATTGGGCCAGTGAGTCAGGACAGATGAAAGCTGCGCGGGTTGCAGATGAATTGGGCTGTGACACACTTTGGCTGGATGCGGCATGGTTTCCAGGAGACTTCCCTTCAGGAGTCGGCAACTGGTTCGCGAAACCTGATGCTTTTCCAAGAGGATTGAAACCCGTAAGTGACCTTTGTCACGATTTAGGGCTTCAGTTTATGCTCTGGTTCGAGCCTGAGCGGGCAGATTCCAATTCTTCCATTGCAAAAGAACATCCTGAGTTCCTTTACCCACGGACAACAGTCGAGTTTGGCGGAACCAGCCACTTAGTAAATTTGGGAGACCCGAACACCCGGTTCTTCATGACCGATCTGCTTTCCAAGTGCATCCATGATTACGGAATTGATATCTACCGGCTGGATTTCAACATCAGTCCGCTCAGGTTCTGGAGAGAAAATGACGAACCTGACAGACAGGGAATGAGCGAAATACGGCACATCGAGGGATTATACGCGATGTGGGATGATCTATTGGCACACCATCCGGGGCTTTTGATAGACAATGTCGCCGGCGGCGGCCGCAGGATAGACCTGGAAACATGTATGCGCTCTATCCCCATGTGGCGAAGCGACACCGCTTGCGGAACCAATCCGCCGGACTGGAATCAGACTCAAAGTTATGGCCTGAGTCTCTATATCCCGCTGCATTCCATAGCTTTCTGGTCGCCTGACGCCTATGAATGCCGCAGCACAGCTACTGTAGGCGTCATCTGTCAGTTGGATTACTTGAAAGAAGGCTTCCCGATGGACGAAGCCGAAGCTTCCATTGACGAAGCAAAAGAAAACCAGAAATATTGGTACGGCGATTTTTATCCGCTTACTCCTGCCTCTGCGGCGATGGACAAATTCATTGCATACCAGTTCCATCGGCCAGACCTGAACGAAGGTATGATTCTAGCCTTCCGGCGCTGTGAATGCACTGCCGACAATCTTGTGGTCAAAGCACAGGGGCTTAGTGCGGAGTGCATATTCCAGGTGGAAATCATCGACGACAACCGAAACAAGATCGAAAAGACTCTAACCGGCCGTCAGTTGATGTCAGGACTGGGCTTACACTTCGATAGAAAGCCTGGCAGCCTGCTGGTGAGATACAAGCGGATCATCCCCAGGGGAAATCTCGCCTGATTATACCGCAGCATCTACGCTAATATCTAGACTGTTGCCTGATGAAGACACTAAGAGACAAAACAGTCGTTATCACCGGGGCATCGAGCGGAATAGGCCGTGCAGCGGCAGTTGCGTTCGCAAAACGTGGGTCCAACCTGGTGCTTGCAGCTCGACGAACCGAGCTTTTGGAAAAGGTAAAAGCTGAGGTAGAAGGTCTTGGTGTAAAGGCTTTGACCGTTCCAACTGATGTAACTGCCCCAAGGCAGTCTCAAGGGCTGATAGATGCTTCCATAGAACACTTCGGGCAGATAGATGTTCTGGTCAATAACGCAGGCCGAGGCATTTTAGGCGCATTTCCCGAACTAACAATTGAAGATGTCAAAAGCCTCTTTGATGTCAACTTCTTCGGCGCAGTCAAAGTGATGCAGTCAACCCTGGAAGCAATGGAACGGCAGGGCTGGGGTGTGATTATTAACGTTGCATCCGTCGCCGGACTGGTTTCTGCCCCGTATACCTCAGCTTATAACGCTACCAAAGCTGCTCTGATTGCTCTCTCGGAATCCGCCAGCGCCGAGTATTTCGGAACGAGAATTGAAATAGTTGCATTTTGTCCCGCTTCGACAGTTTCGGAGTTTGACCAGTCCATGCAAAAGGTAGGACGGTTCCAGAAATGGATTCATCCGCTTAAAAAAGCATCTCCAGAATGGGTTGCGGAAAGATTAGTCCGTGCTGCACTCAAACCAAAACCTCTTATTCTGCTAGGAACTTACTCAAGGACAGGTGTTATAGCCAAATTCCTCACTCCATCGCTCTACTACCGGGCTATCAGGTGGTACAGAGATGTGATGCAAGAAGCAAATCCTCCTTTGGATGAATAGTTTGAGCTTAATACTGCCAAAGGCGCTGCAAACACCGGATAACCGTCATATTATTGCCCACAATCACACCATTTATCTCACATTAACCGGTTTGGCGATGTGTTGAGCGGGTATATACGAGCCGAGCAATGATGAAGAAGATGCTGTTTACAGACTCGTTTCTCAAAACCGGGGCGCCGGCTGGTGGGGACGCAGTGCGTGCCGCTTCTCACCCGGTATGTAAGGAGGTAAGGGAAGAGCAAATGAATATTTGTGTGATTGGTACGGGCTATGTTGGGCTGGTCACTGGCGCTGTATTTGCCGACCTGGGCAACGATGTCATCTGTGTGGACAAGGATGAGTCCAAAATCGAGATGCTGAAGCAGAGTGAGATGCCCATTTATGAGCCGGGACTGGAAGAAATGGTTGTCCGTAATGTCGAAGATAGTAGGCTCGCATTCAGCACTGATATTGGCGAAGGTGTCAGAAAGTCCGAAGTTGTGTTCATCGCTGTAGGTACTCCGCCTGCTGAGGATGGTTACGCAGACCTCTCTGCAGTCACTGATGTCGCAAAAATAATAGCCCGTAATCTCGACCGCTACAAGGTTATCGTCAACAAAAGCACCGTGCCTGTTGGCACAGGAGACCTGGTACGGGAGGTCATAGACCGCAACAAAATCCGCGATGTAGAGTTCGACGTTGTCTCAAACCCGGAATTCCTGCGTGAAGGCTCTGCCATAACCGACACTCTGTATCCCGATAGAATAGTTATCGGCGCTCCGAATGGCAACGTTGCCATGAGAATAGTAGAACTGTATGCGCCGCTTGAAAGACCGATGCTGATAACAGACGTGCACTCCGCAGAGATGATAAAATATGCCTCCAACGCATTCCTGGCAACGAAAATCTCCTTCATCAACGCAGTTGCCAACATCTGTGAACGCGCTGGAGCAGATATTGTGCAGGTTATTAAGGGAATGGGCTTCGACAGCCGCATCGGGCCTCAATTCCTGAATGCCGGGTTAGGTTATGGTGGTTCTTGCTTCGGAAAAGATGCAAGCTGCCTCATACATACGGCTGACAGATTAGGTTACGATTTCAAGCTGCTTCGCACAGTTGTAGACATCAATTCAGAGCAGCCTCTGCGCTTCGTCGATAAAATCAGAAATGCGCTGGGAGACCTTGAAGGCAAGACTATCGGAATACTCGGGCTGGCGTTCAAACCAAATACAGACGATATGCGTGATGCAAAGTCCATAGACGTAATAGGTGCGCTTATTGCTGATGGAGCTGCCGTAAAGGCATACGACCCGATAGCTATAGACAACGCGAAGAAAATTTTCCCGCAAATCCAATACAGTTCGAACGCCTATGACACTGCTGAAGACTCTGATGCCCTGGTAATTATCACGGAATGGAATGAATTTAAACTTTTAAACCTGGAAAGACTCAAGGAACGGATGAAAAGGCCGATAATCTTTGATGGCAGGAATATGTACGACCCACAGCGTATGAAGCGGCTGGGGTTCGAATATCACTGCATCGGCAGGTGCGATAACGCAAAAGGCTCGAACGGAATAAACGGGCATTGATGCGTAAAATGCTCCTGCCGGGCAATAACCCGAGGGGAGCTGAAGCATCAACCGTGTCATCTGTGCGAGAGCTTAACGAACATTACAGTAAGGGAATCGAGTTCTTCGATCAAGGCCTGTATAGAGAAGCGATATCTGAGTTTGAAATCATCATTCAGACTGTCGACTCATCTGACCCGGCCTGCAAGCTTGCGAAATTTTACCTTGGTGAAGCGCATGCCCAGTTGGGCCTTGAACGCGCATACCGGGGCGCATCTGTCCAGGCTGAAGGAGATTTGCGCAGGGCTATCGATATAAATCCGAAATACCCTGACCTGCATTATCACTTGGCCCGTGTGTACATCCAGAAGGGAGAGTATCAACAAGCTGTTTCCGAATTCGAGACGGCTCTAGCGCTTAATCCACGCTATGCCAGGGCACTTTTCGAACTTGGAATGCTTCGCTACAGGATGGGTGAGCGAGAGTTGGGTATGGAAATGGTCAGCCGCGCAGTAGATATTGAGCCGGGCTACTCCAATAAGCTCTACAGAGAGGCACTTGCTGCTCATAAGACACGGCACTGGAACAAAACACTCTCCAAGCTCGAAGAACTGTCTGAGACAAATGTAGACGATATCTCTTACCACTTCCGGCTTGGTAAAGACCATTATAAACGGGGAGATTATCAATCAGCCATTGGAGATTTCGAAAGGGCGCTCAGCATACAACCAGGTTATGCGGACATCAGAAACTGGCTGGGACTTGCATATCTGGCTGCAGAGGAACCTTCCAAAGCTCTTATCGAATTCAGCCGGGCGCTTGAAATCAATCCTAACTTCATTGCTGCGCGCATAAATGCCGGTGCTGCGTTCACCAAGCTGGATTGCCTGGAAGAAGCTTCCCAATGCTACCGCCGGGTGCTTGAAATCGACCCTGACAACACAGAGGCAAGAGAAAGACTGGCAGAATTGCAGCTTAGAGGTTGATTATCAGAATTGTAAGGCCCTCCCATAGTTCAAAGGGAGGGCCTTATTGTTAATCCAGCCTTAATGTCAGGCACTTTGACGAACCACCGGCTTTAATAAACTCGGACATATCAACTGGAACGCATTTTATACCCCGCTCAGCCAGCGTTGCACTTAACCTGTCGCTCGGCCTATGCAGCACGAACATATCATCAATTACAACCGTATTGCAGGCAAACCGGACTGCTTCTTCCTCAGTTACCTCAACCGCATCAGGGAACCGATTACGAAGCAGCCTGAGAGAGTAATCATCAAACGCTCCGGGATAATAAAGAGCAGAGTCCTTCAGCCTGCAAAGGCACGTATCCAGATGATAAAACCGTTCATCTTTCAACCTGAGCGGCAGGACTGCCTCTTCCATAAGCTGCGAGACTACTGCCAGTGCCTGCGGATCGCTTCTGAAGTAGTAGCCGCCAAACCAGGTGTCCCCTATCTTCAACAAATCGCCGGCGCCTTCAAAAAACAGCCCTTTTGGCAGGACTTCGACACGGTATCCGTGCTCTCTGAACCATTTCTCGAAGAATTCAGATTCGCCCTGCCTCTCAGGATGCCTGAAGTTGGATGGAATAAACAAGTCACCCTTCACGACTCCTGCATTGGCTGTGAAGACCATATCGGGAAGACCTTCCTGTGGTTCAATTAGCTCGACCTGCACTCCCGGTATCGATGCAAGTGTATCATGCAGGTCCTGCCACTGTTTACTGGCAAGGTCTTTGTCCACCGGCTGGCCCTGAGCCATCCATGGGTTTATCTGATACATAACTCCGTAGTAAGTAGGAGGACACATCAGGAAGCGCGCCACGGGCCTGCCTCCTTCAGTTCATCTGCAAGCTCACTCATAAAGAGCGCAGCATCGGTTACAACACCGACTGCCTGGTGCGTACCCCGGTCAGCCAGCTTGGTTACTACGGCAGTGTTGATATCGACGCACACCACTTCCACTGAAGCAGGCAGCAGGTTGCCGGTTGCTACGGAGTGAAGCGTTGTGGCAACCATCAGAGCCATGCCAACCTCAGAAAGCTGGGCACGCATCGCGTCCTGTGCCTCCATAACATCCGTAATGACATCGGGAAGCGGGCCGTCATCTCGGATAGACCCGGCCAGAACATACGAAACACCAGCCTTGACAGCTTCATACATAATCCCTTTGGTCAGCACGCCTTGTTTGACAGCCTCAGCTATGCTTCCAACCCGGCGGATCTCATTGATTGCCCTCAAGTGATTCTCATGCCCGTGTGGAGCCGGTTTACCTTCTTCAATGTAAACTCCAAGAGCCGTCCCATACAGCGCGGACTCGATATCGTGGGTCGCAAGCGCATTCCCGGCGAAGATGACATCGATCCATCCATCCCGGATCATCCTTGCGACTGCTTCACCTGCACCAGCATGAACAATTGCAGGGCCGCCAACAAGTAAAACCTTCTTGCCAGCTTTCTTCGTATCCCTGATTTGCCGGGCTACTTCGGCAACCATCAACGCTTTAGGCTTTTCACTTGAGACAGTGCTGGTCATGAACTCAAATGTCCCAACACTCTCGCGCCGTTCCGGAGTCTCTACCTTGATCCCATCATGTCCAACTACCACCATCTGTCCAGCTCTGACATCGTTCATAGGGGTAGTCCGGGCCTGACCGTTCTCAATCACTATGCCGCAGTCCATCTCTACCCGGTCAACGGGTATCCACTTGCCGGAAACCTTCACGCTTGTCGGCAGGTTGGTTGTGCAGTAGAAATGCTCCGGGAAAACTCCATCCTTAGGGGCTGGCACAAGCTCAGCATCCTGTTGCTCCAGCCGATTTGCCCCTTCCTGTTCGATGTATGCCAGCACTGCATTCAGCTTATCATCATTTGGAGCTTGTATGCGGATGAGTGCGCGGCTCTGATCATCGCGAGTCTTACCGACGGTCATCTCTAATATCTCAAACTCGCCACCTTGAGCCAGGATGCTGTCCAACACCCGTGGCAGGCTCAATGAATCAATAATATGTCCTTTTAGTTCAACAAGTTCAGACGGCATTGTCTACCTCCAGATACTTATCCGTTACCAATACGGTTACTTTAACGAGATTATCGCCCTGTACATCGTTTCCTGTACAGGTTCACTCGCTTTCTCTATTTCTTTAGTTTAACAGCCAGTCTTTACGTTCCTCTACATTGTTATAACTGTTTTAAATCACGTTGTCCAATAATCAGCGACAATTGAACTAAGCAGTCATATTAACTGACATCGATGGGTAACATACATAAGACTAAAATGAGCACATCAATGGATTGATGGAGGTATATCTTAATGGCAGACAAGGCACTTGTTATCATAGATGTCCAAAAGTGTTTCCTACCAGGCGGACCGCTTGCAGTAGAAGAAGGAGACAAGGTTGTTCCTGTACTGAATGAATATATTAAGATATTCAAAAACCGAGGACTTCCAATTTTCGCAACCAGAGACTGGCATCCACCTGTCACAAAACACTTCAAGGAATACGGCGGACTTTGGCCGCCTCACTGCATCAGAGACACTCCCGGTGCGGAATTTGCGCCTGGTCTGGAACTACCGGAAGATACGGAAATCATATCTGCAGGTGTTGGCCCTGAGGAAGAAGGTTATTCCTCTTTTGAAGGCGCCAACGAAGATGGCGAAAGCTTCGAAGAAGTACTGCGGTCCCAGGGAATTTTGCATCTTTATGTCGGTGGAATAGCAACAGATTACTGCGTAAAAGAAACAACCCTGGATGCTCTACGGAAAGGATTCAAGGCGACACTGCTTCAAGATGCCGTAAAGGCCGTAAACTTGAAGCCTGGAGATGACAAAAGGGCAATAGACGATATGGTAGAAGCCGGAGCTAAAGTATCTGAGCTGGAAGAGGTAAGAAAAGAACTGGAATCCACTGTCAGGACGCAGATTTAATCCGGCA
This sequence comes from Armatimonadota bacterium, assembly GCA_029551395.1. Taxonomy (GTDB): domain Bacteria; phylum Armatimonadota; class UBA5829; order UBA5829; family DTLH01; genus JAKPFN01. Next base: position 63,936 of record JAKPFN010000014.1, read on the forward strand.
CATACGGCACTACATTGGGAATCAACATAGGCACATGTTCGCGGTAGTGCTCGTATTCTATTCCAAAGCGCTTGACAAGAGTCTTCTCTTCAAAAAACCGGATGTATCCGGCGGAAATCAAGGCTGCGACTGGCAACAGCGCAACACCTGCTACAGAGTTCACCAGAAACGCTGCTCCCAGAAAGATGAATTGCAGCCCGAATACCATCGGATTACGCACATAAGCGTAGGGGCCGGTTATCACTAGCTGCTTGGTAGGTTCCAGAGCATAACCAAATATCTCTGAAGGTGATCCCTGTCCTATAAAGACCAACGCTGAGTAAGCCCATAATATCCAGAACAAACCCCAGGTCCATACTACACCGGTAAGCAGCAGGTTTGCAGGCCATTGAATTGGTTCTTCAGGCAGACCTAAGACCACATCAAGTGCCCTGGAGATAACTGCGTAGACCAATGGAAGAGCAACAAAGACGCCAGCCGATATCACTGTTCCGATTACAACACGTGTCTTTCGCAAGTCAAGCCCTCCCTGCACTGCTTATGGCTATCTTACACCTCTACATTTCCCTGCATATCGAGGTGCTAAACACAGGTGAACACTCTGTCCGTACAAATGCGGATAGAAGTCAACATTACGGGATTATGCGGATGTTTCCTGACCTTGCAGTGTGTAATAATATAAATGTCTTTCCTGACCAGGGCAGGACACAGGAGTCAGAGACATATATGTCGTCTCTGCATTGCGAGGACGTTTACGGCTTAAGGAGCCAGGCCGAGGCGTCCTCGCTGTCTTGTACGGGATGTTTTATTCAAAATCGATTAATCGCCAATTGCGCGGATTGCTTTAGGCGGCTCTATTTCTTCAGGTTTCTTCTTCCCGAAATAAACATCGAGTATTGCTTTCGCTACAGGAGCAGCACCGGAAGATCCATGACCTCCATGCTCGGCGATTACTGCAATAGCTATTTGAGGATTCTCTCCGGGACCATAGCAGATAAACCATGCATGCGCTGCACGGCCTCTCCGGTTCTCCGCCGAACCAGTCTTACCAGCTAATGTGATTCCATCTATATTTATGACTTTACCAGTGCCTCCCGGACCAACTACACACTGAATCATTCCATGCTGTACTGCTTTAAAGGTCTCAGGAGAAGCAGGAACCTGCCTCTCGAAGTGCGGCATTATCTTTTCTATGACTTCCTCAGTATCAGGGTTTCTTTTTTCCTTAAGCACATAGGGACGGTACATCTTCCCGGACATAGATACCGCTGCGCTTACAAGAGACATTTGAAGCGGTGTAACTTCAACAGCTCCCTGGCCGATAGATGGCGGCAGAGTCTCTCCGGGATACCATTTCTGCATCTCCGGAGTCTTAAAGTAGTTCCTCTTCCACTCTTCATCCGGCATCGTTCCCTTTCGCTCGTTACCTGGAGAGACTTCCTCCGGCAAGTCTACCTTAGTCGCATAACTGATGCCAAAACTTCTGGCCATTTTAGCCAAATTATTGATTCCCATCCTTCGTCCCATCTCGTAGAAGAACACGTTGCAAGATTGGGATATTGCGGTTGTAAAGTTTACATGATTATGTCTTTTCCAACACCTGAATGTACGGCCAAGACGATAACCTCCTGGGCAGTACATACCGGTATTAGGTGTGGCTACCTTGTATTCCAGTGCTGCCGTTGCTGTAATTGGCTTGAATGTCGATCCCGGAGGATACAATCCGGCTACTGCCCGGTTTTGAAGCGGCCTTGCTTTATTCTGAATGATCTTGTTCCAGTCCTCTATTTTTACCCGCTTGACGAAGATATTCGGGTCGAAATCCGGCTTACTGACCATAGCAAGAACCTCACCAGTTTGAGGGTTTATCGCTACGGCAGCCCCTGTCTTACCCTGCATTGCCTTCTCAGCAGCTATCTGAAGGTCTTTATCTATCGTAAGCACCAGTGTAGACCCAGGAACAGGCGGTTTATTACCTAAAATCCGTTTTGTACGGCCACGGGCATCTACTTCTATCTCGAGTCCGCCATCTTTACCATGCAGCAGGAGTTCATACTGCTTCTCTATACCTGCTTTGCCTACATAGTCTCCGGGCCGGTAGTTAACTATATTCTTTTCTCTAAAACGTTCAAGCTCATCTTTATTAATCTCGCCGATATAACCCAGGACATGCGCGCATAACTGCCCGTCAGGATAACTCCTGAGCTGATCCTGTTCTACGCTCACACCAGGCAGGATCGGACGGCGCTCCTGCAGCTTTGCAACTACTTCCAGCGGGACATCTATCGCCACACGCACCGGAGCATACTCAGCCGCACGTTCTTTCTTCATGATAGATTCAAGCTCTTCTTCAGTAAGTCCGAGAATGCTGCAAAGTGTTCTGTGCGCTTTTGGGTTTGCCTTTATTACTTCAGGTATAGCCAGGACAACAAATTGAGGCCGGCTGGTGGCAAGAACTCTGCCTTTTCTATCCAGAATAAGTCCACGAGGGGCGCGTACACGGATAAGCCTCCTGCGGTTTACTTCGGACTCCGCAAGAAGCTCTGATCCAATAGCTACCTGTAAATACCAGAGCCTAAATAACAGAATCGAAAACAGCACAAGGCAGATTACGGCAAGAGCCTTCATCCTCCCTCGCTGGAGAATCCTGTCTTCCTGAACAGTCGGCATATTTTATCGATCCGGTGGGATAGTGGTTGGTGGAGTAAGCCTGAGACCTCCCTGGTTATCTCCGGATTCACCTTCCCCGGTTGTACCAGTTTCCTCATTTGGCTGACCACCGCCCCTTGGGCCATGAATGTTGCAATAGCCGGTCGGCTGCGTGCCTTCTACAAATGTGTCTCTGTGCCATGCCGGACACCATTGAGTTGCCAGCAGCGCGCTTTCATTACATATCTTTACGCGAACCGTACCAAGTGATGGTTCCTCTTGCTCGTTATTAACTTCATTTTGCTCATTACGGCTGGTATTTTCTGTCTCCGGCCTCGGTCTGGGCGGATTTTGAGACTCAACCTGCTCTTTTGGCTTTGGAGGCTGCTTCGGTTGATGTGTTTCTTTATGGACTCTAAGCCCGGTCTCCATGAACTCCCGCCAGATTGGTCCGCAGAGTGTGCCTCCATAGACTTTTCTCATCGGAGTGTGATTGTCATTGCCCATCCAGACAGCAGTCACGAGCTTGTTCGGCACATAGCCAACAAACCATGCATCTCTATCTTCGTTGGTAGTTCCGGTTTTGCCTCTTGCTTCTGGAATAACGCTCACGCTGCGGCCTGTACCGGATGTTACCACGCTTCGGAACATCTCATCCATAATCTTCAGTGTCCGTTCCGTCAGCACATGTCTGACATGGGTTGGATGCTCATCGATAAGCTGGCCGTTGCTGTCGGTTATCTTTATGATGGGTGTCGGTTCTACAAAATCTCCTTTGGCAGCAAAAACTCCGTATGCAGAGGCCATTTCAAGCACGCTGACGCCGCCAATACCGCCAATAGCCAGCGCAGGATACGGCTGTAGTTCAGACTTGATGCCCATCATCTTGGCATACTTTACTACGTTTTCGATGCCAACTTGCTCGCCTGTTCGGATTGCTGCCGTATTGACAGATTCCGCAACAGCACGCTTTATCGAAATCATCCCACGGTATTTACCGTCGTAGTTGACCGGAGCCCACACACGGCCTAAATCATCAGTCTTGTAGATTCTGGCATCCAGGACTCGGTGAGAAGCATCCCAGCCAAGCATATCTACGGCTGCAGTGTAAACAAACGCCTTGAAAGCACTTCCAGGCTGCCGTTTGGCCTGTACAGCCCGGTTGAACTCGCTCTTTTCGTAGCTTTCGCCGCCTACCATTGCCCGGATATATCCATTAGCAGGCTCGATGCACACCAGTGCTGCATTACCTTTGTCAGGATTAATCTTGCCAGCCTTTTTGGCATCCTGAACGCCTTTGGTAACCGCTTTCTGCGCAGCAAGCTGCATTTCGTAGTTGAGAGTAGTATGGACCCTGAGTCCGCCTCTCAGAATCAGGTCATCTCCGTATTCGTAGTTATCCCGAAGATACCGCTTGACATAATCAGTGAAGTAAGGCGCTTTAGAGCGATATTTCGTCGGCTTCAGAGGAACAATACGCGGTTTATGTTCTCTAGCCTTCTCATATTCTTCCTGGGTAATATAATTAAGCTCCAGCATACGAGACAAGACTACATTGCGCCGTCTGATGGCACCTTCCAGGTTCTCGTGCGGAGACAGATAGCTCGGACTTTTAGGCAGACCTGCCAGCAGAGCGCACTCAGACAGGTTGAGATTTTTTACATTCTTACCAAAATAAATCTTGGAAGCTGTCTCGACTCCAAACGCGCTCGATCCGTAATACACCTGGTTAAGATACAGCTCCAGAATCTTTCTCTTGGTGTAGTTGCGCTCTATCATAACCGCTAAGACTGCTTCGCGGGCTTTTCTTGATATGGTCTTCTTCTGTGTCAGATAAACATTACGGGCAAGCTGCTGGGTGATTGTGCTTCCACCTTCTTTCATTTCTCCGCCCTTGATGTTTCTGACCATAGCGCGCGATATGCCTCTCAGGTCTATGCCAGCGTGATCGTAGAACCGGCTGTCTTCCACAGCAATCGTAGCATCTTGAAGCTCTTTAGGAACCTGTTTGAGGTCAACAAACTCCCGGTTTTCCTCACCGACTGTCGCCAGCAGAATGCCGTCGCTTGAGAATATCTTTGTGACTTCAGGAGGACTGTAGCCACTGATGTCCTCAAGGTCTCTGGAAACGGTAATGAACCCTCCTACAACGCCTCCAATGCCAATTCCAAAACCAAGGAGCACAGAAATCTGCAATCCCAGGACAATCCTTCTCAGCCGGCTGTGTCTCCGTACCAAAGCTGGCCTTCCTCTATTTATAGTAGCTGTCTGGTTTCTCATCAGCGGTTTATCTCCACAGGCATTTTGCCGCACATTTGATTATATGTCTGCCGTTACGTTGCGTCAAACTCCGGTATGCACATATCTTCACACAGTATCTAACGTATTAACTGACAAAAAAGTTACGGTAGACGAATTAACTGCCAAAATAGATACGGCAGAATGCATTTTCCCCGGTAGTCTCAGGAACCAACCTTCTGCTATAACTCAACTTTTTTTAGATATTTGAGCAAAGAGCAGCAAATATGGGTAGGCTGAAGATTGTGCATTACTTTACGCAAGTTTCTGATTCAATCATTTCGAGGGAACTATTGACAATCTAGCTGTGCGTAATTTAAAATGCGTTAGCACTCCGAGTTCGAGAGTGCTAAAATTTTGGTTCATGCCGCCTGCTATATTTGGCGGCTGAAAATAATATCTTCAATAGGAGGTGGAGCAACTTTGGCCATCAGACCGCTTGGTGACAAGGTAGTTGTAAAAGCGACTGAGGGAGAGGAAAAAAGCCCAGGAGGCATCATTCTTCCCGATACGGCTAAGAAGAAGCCGCAGGAAGGCGTCGTCGTTGCAGTAGGCCCCGGCCGCATCCTGGATAACGGCGAGCGCGCACCGATGAACGTCAAGGAAGGCCAGAAGGTCATCTTCGCTAAATACGGCGGTACCGAAGTCACTGTCGATGGAGAGGATTACGTTATCCTCGATCAGGATTCAATCTACGCTATCAGGGAATAAACACAAATTCCTGAATCCCAAGCCCAAAATCAAAGGAGGGATTAATTTTTATGCCTGCAAAAATACTTAAGTTTGATGAAGAAGCACGGCGAGCGCTTGAGCGCGGAGCCGAGATAGTAGCAGCGGCAGTCAAGGTCACCCTCGGACCTAAAGGCCGCAACGTAGTGCTCGACAAGAAGTGGGGAAGCCCTACCATTACCAAAGACGGCGTTACAGTCGCCAAAGAGATCGAGCTGGAAGATCCCTATGAGAACATGGGCGCACAGCTCGTGCGCGAAGTAGCATCAAAGACCAACGACATCGCCGGTGACGGAACCACCACAGCAACAGTTCTTGCTGAAGCGATGGTCCACGAAGGTCTCCGCTACGTAGCCGCCGGCGGTAACCCGGTTGCCGTCAAGCGCGGTATCGAAAAGGCCGTTGAGAAGGCCGTCGAAGAGATCAAGAAGAAATCGATCCCTGTTAAGGGCAAGAAAGAAGTCGAGGAAGTCGCTTCCATCGCCGGTAACGACCCTGAGATCGGCAAAGTCGTGGCAGAGGCCATGGACAAGGTCGGCAAGGACGGCGTTATCACCGTTGAGGAGTCCAAAGGCACCGACACCAGCCTCGAAGTAGTCGAGGGAATGCAGTTCGACAAAGGCTACATCTCCCCTTATATGGTCACTGACCCCGAGAGAATGGAAGTGGTCTTTGAGGACCCGCTTATCTTCATCCATGAGAAGAAGATCAGCGCTGCAGCAGACATGATCCCGCTTCTGGAGAAGGTTGCCAGCTCCCGCAGACCGCTGGTTATCATCGCTGAAGACGTTGATGGCGACGCGCTTGCGACCCTGGTTGTGAACAAGCTGCGCGGCACGCTCGTTTCGGTTGCTGTTAAGGCTCCTGGGTTCGGTGACCGCCGCAAGGCTATGATGGAAGACATCGCTGTGCTCACCGGCGGACGGTTCATCTCCGATGACCTGGGCATCAAGACCGAGAACGTGACCCTGGACATGCTCGGAACAGCCAAGAAGGTTGTAGTGACCAAGGAAGAGACCACGATCATCGAAGGTTCGGGCAGTTCCGATGCCGTCAAGGCCAGAATCGCTCAGATCAAGCGGCAGATCGAAGAGACCGACTCGAACTACGACCGCGAGAAGCTGCAGGAGCGGCTTGCGAAGCTCTCCGGCGGCGTTGCGGTTATCAAAGTCGGCGCTGCGACCGAGACCGAGCTTAAAGAGAAGAAGCATCGGTTCGAAGACGCGCTTTCGGCCACCCGCGCAGCCGTTGAGGAAGGCATTGTCCCCGGCGGCGGAACCACTCTCATCAACATCCTGCCGACTCTTGAGAATATCGGCGACACCGATGATGAGAAGGTCGGCGTCGCGATTGTCCGAAGAGCGCTCGAAGAGCCGCTCAGGCAGATTGCCGAGAACGCAGGACTCGAGGGCAGCGTAGTTGTCGAGCGAGTAAAGAAAGAAAAAGCCGGAGTCGGCCTGAACGCAGTCACCGAAGATTATGTAGACATGGTCAAAGCCGGAATCGTTGACCCGGTCAAGGTGACGAGAAGCGCCCTTGAGAACGCAGCATCGATCGCTGCACTCATCCTGACCACCGAGAGCCTGGTTGCCGAGAAGCCTGAGAAGAAGGCCCCACCAGCGCCCGGCGGCATGGGCGGCGGTTACGAAGACTACATGTAGTCTGACGATACAAAGTAAACCAAGACGGCCTGAGGTGTTGTGCCTCGGGCCGTTTTTTTATTTTCGGCTCTTGTTGTGGTACGTTGTACCTTCGCCATTACTACTGGATCAGTTGCCACGCTTTGCGCCATACCGTCATGCCAAACTTGATTCGGCATCTGATTTTAGATCCTGAAACGAGTTCAGGATGACGTTCATACTTCTCAGGGTGACGTGGTACCTGGGCAAATGGCTGGTTTCTTTACAAGTGACCTACCAGCTACCATTACATGGGATAGAGTAAATTTTGCTGGTTTTAGTAAAACGAAATGGGTATGAAATGAGCGTGATTTGAGCTTGGAATTAGGGCTTATGAGCGTGAGTATGATTTCGTTTTGCATGTTTTTTATTGCACTCCCTTCTTTTTGCCCTTCTTGAGTCTGTTCCAGGCTGTTTTTATAGCTGTTTTTTGGAACGAACTCCTGGTTTTAAGCTCAAAAACAGCTAATTCAGTTTGTTCCGGCACTTTTTTATTTCTGGGTTTTAGCCCTTTTTTCAGGATGTTTCAGAATTTACTGTTCATAATTATAAGACAACAACTTGGCCAAAAAGTACAGAAAAAGTGGGGATATTTTTGAGATATTTATGCGAACAGGTGTTTGGAGTGCGGTCGCTTGAGACCGCTTTGTTTTTTACCGATAGCTTAGCTTTGTATTTCGTAAGCACATTTATAGTCGGAAAACAAAGCGGCGTCTAGCCGCCGCACTCCACAATAGGTAGATAGTGTTTTCCTGCTGGTTGTACAAACGATTGCCGACATTGCAGTGTGAAGGGATGTCCGCCTCACGGTGGGTTTTTCTCCCTTGACGAGCTTCGGAAATATGTCTGCTATTAATACCCATATTCAACATAAACGGATAATCGAAATGTAGGAATCATTAATGAGTCCGCAGAATGAAGTATTGAATAGAAGTTGATTCTACTCTTCAGCTCAAATAAACAGCCTGAAGGCAGCATCTCCCCACTTGTCCGAGAACTAATTTTCCGACGAGTAATGAGAAATGGCTTATGTTTTTCTGTTGGAGATGCCGATTGTGATTTATAACGGGGGCTTCGGCGCAAAAAGCATGCGCCGAAGCATCTTGAGCATCTTGATCGTCGTGATTATCGCGGTATATTACCTCCGCGTATAGACCGTCTCCATCATCTTGTCTTCTTTGCCCGTTTGGTCTTTGCCGTACATTTCGAAGCCGAAGGTGTTATCGTCTATGAACGTAGTTACAGCGCGGTAGACCATCGGGCCTTGGATTGGGTCGTTGTATTGACTCGTCTGAGTGATGGTTTTGCCATCCGGGCTTGCTGTTCCTTCGAAATACATTATCGAAGTGCTCATATCGTCAAGCCAGACAGTGACATACTTCCCGGTGTTGTTGTCGTAACCCATATAGCCAATGCCTGTAAATGGAGTCCCCATCATATCCCCTGACATATTCTCCTGAAGGTATCGGCCATCAAAGATCATCTTATGCTCTGCAGTTCCCTTCGATTCTGAAGGAGGTTGATCTGGACTTACCCAGGCCTTTGTACGGGTCTCCCAACTGCCTTCCATGCGTGAGAGTAACTTGTGAGGCTCACCAGGCGTTCCCAGCTTCTTGTAGACATCCATCATCTCCTGCACAGCCTGCGTGCCTTCTCTTCCAGTTTCCATCTAAACAATTCCTCCCTAGTTGATTCGATCAGCAAAAGCTGATTTTGACCGTTATGTATTTGCCCGTTGAGAGTCGATTTTACCCTTAGAAACAGTACGGAGTGTGAGAAACTTATAGTAAAGCTGGGTATGTAGTCCTATAACTCAACTAATGCCGATAAGCCGTTATGAGACATGCGGATTCTGCTGAAAGGTATGCTTCTGTGAGGTTATTACAGGTAAAACTATGACTTACAAAACTGAAAAACAAAAGATGCTTGCCTGTGAACTGTATGATGCGAGCGATCCTGAATTGGCTGCAGAACGCAAAATTGCCCGCTCATTGACACGCCGATTCAACATGAGCACCGAAGATGATGATAGAACATCGATCCTGCGGCAGCTTTTCGGACGCATGGGAGATAACGTGAACATCGAACCTCCATTCTACTGCGACTATGGCAGGTATATCCATCTGGGGAACAACGTATTCATCAACTTCGGCTG
>JAKPFN010000022.1 GCA_029551395.1 Armatimonadota bacterium
AGACGTGAGATCTTCGAGTATATCGAGGTCTTCTACAACAGGCAGCGGATCCACTCGGCACTTGGCTATATGTCACCTGCCGAGTTCGAAGCCGTTGCTCAAGCAGCATAACTATGTGTCCGTTTAGGGTTGACCAATCCAAATGGTAGACAAGACGGCAAAGGCACGTTATACGCATTCAGACAGAGTAAGAATTGATGAAAGAGGATGATGACGATGAGAATAGTGTTATCTCTATTGTGTGTTGCGTTGTTTACTTTACAGCTAACGGTATGTGCTGCGAAAGATGCAGGTACTGGCGGTGCAAGTTTTGACGCTGGAGTACGAATGCAGTTCCGCGCTCAGGCTGGCTCACTTGATGGGTTCGATGCCACTGACCATATTGCAGTTCCATACGAGGGCTGGAATGGTGGTGTATATCATGTCCAAGGTCAGGATGGCTGGCTAGGAGAGACAGGCTTCTACTCAATTGACTATCGCTCGCCTCTTATGCCAGGTGAAACCAAGTCTTGGACGTTCTACATATGGGCACTGCCAGGAACAGCAGCTTCTGACATGCGACTAGTGGGCGGTTTCTCAAACCATGATGTGCCAAATCTTCACATTGTTCTGGAGTATATTCAGAAACCTGCGGGAGTAACCGGAGGACCAGCAGTTGGCACAACGTGGACATATCCGGAAATAGTGAATGTGCTTCTCCCGTTTTACAGTACTTCAGATGGGCTGACAGGGCACGGTTTCCGACTCACGCTCACAGCGGTTCCCGAACCGTCCTCCATTCTGGCACTTGCCGGAGGGATTGCCGGGCTTGGAGGACTTGTGCTAAGACGACGAAAGGTATGATGCCTTTGTCGTGACAAAATAGAAGATCGGGGGCGTGGGTAATTACGGTCCCCTTGGTGTTTGTTGGCGGAACTCAGTTCAAAGCAGGGAATCGTGACTCAATTTGTGACTCAATTTAGGAGCAAATGCAGTAAAACTGGGGCATACTCAACCATACTGAAAAGGGTGTTTTGAGCGTAAAACACCACCTCAGACACCCTCTAACAAACTCGCTCGGAGGTCTGCAAAACCGTTATTCTCGGGTTCGATTCCCGACGTCGCCTCCAGATTTAAACGTGAAAAGCCCTTCTGAGAGTGATCTCGGAGGGCTTTTGTTGTATTGAGTAGCTTAGATTCATTGCAATGTCATTAATATCCTTCACTTTTACTCTCAGTCAATCTGGTTTGCGTGGAAATCCTGTTAGGTTGTATGGTATGCTTTAACAAGCGATCATTTAGTCTCTTTCAACTTAGAGTGTATGGCTGCTTACAATTCCTCTGCAGGAGTATGATAAGATGATAAAAATCTCGATAGTGTTAACCGCTATCATGGTGTGTCTGGGGGTTTCAATGAATATTGCGTCGGGTGAGATTTCTAGTTCACCTAAATCAAACAGCTACTATCCAGCGAATAAGGCGCCGCTGGCTGAAAACGCTTACAGTCCATTACCTTTAGGAGCCGTAAAACCGAATGGATGGCTCAAGACTCAGCTTCAAATCCAGGCGGATGGACTTTCAGGTCACCTTCCCGAATTCTGGCCTTCTCTTGGCCCAGAAAACGGTTGGCTAGGCGGAGATGGTGACCCATGGGAGAGAGGACCTTACTACACTGATGGGCTGGTGCCGCTGGCATTTCTTACCGGCGATAAGAAACTCATTGAAATGGCTCATAAGTGGGTAGGCTGGACGCTCGAAAACCAGGCTGAAAACGGCTGGATTGGTCCTGTAAGAAACGAGGATTGGTGGCCTGCTGGGCCTATGCTAAAGGCTCTTACCCAGTATTACGAGTTTACGGGCGATCCTAGAGTAATTCAAGTTATGCAGAAGTTCTTCGAATGTGCAAAGAATGAGCTTCCGGCTCGCCCGCTTCATTCATGGGCAAAATTCCGATGGGCTGATACAGCAATCAATGCCATCTGGCTATACAACAGAACCGGCGATCCTGAATTGCTGGAAGTCGCTAACTTGATGATGAAGCAAGGTCTTGACTACGCTGACTTGTTTACAAATTTTAAGCCATATGAGGGGAGATCGCCCAAGTGGACCCTCGAAAGCCATGTAGTCAACGCAGCAATGGGTGTAAAAACTCCATGTGTTATGTGGGAACTTACTGGCAATCAGAAGTACAGGAAGGCTATATACACTGCAATCGATAATCTGGATAAATTCCATGGACAGGCTGCAGGAATATTCAGTGGAGATGAGTGTCTGGCAGGTAAAAACCCATCCCAAGGCACTGAATTATGCGCTGTAGTTGAGTATATGTTCTCTCTTGAAGTGTTGATGAAGAGCCTCGGGGATCCTGCATTTGGAGACAGGCTGGAGAAGATTGCATACAATGCTCTGCCTGCTCCGTTCTCACCGGATATGTGGGCTCATCAGTATGATCAACAGGCAAACCAGGTAATGTGCAAGTGGTCTGAAGATAATTGGTGGACTACCAACCTGGCGGATTCCGGTCTTTACGGACTTGAACCGAACTGCGGCTGCTGTACTGCTAATATGCACCAGGGCTGGCCGAAGTTCGTCAGTCATCTGTGGATGGCAACACCAGACGATGGCCTTGCTGCTGTAGCTTATGGCCCTTGTGTAGTCTCAGCCAAAGTCAAAGGCGATGTTCCGGTAACCATAACTGTCGACACAGACTACCCATTTGATGAGATAGTGTGCATGAGCTTCAGCACACCAAAATCAGTAAAATTCCCGCTACAACTTCGAATACCTGACTGGGCAGAGGATGCAACCATCAGCATCAACGGAAAAGCCATAGACACCGAACCGGGAACGTTTGCTACAGTCGATAGAGTCTGGGAAGATGGCGATAAACTGAACCTTAGACTCCCGATGAAAATCCGTATCGAGCGGAGGTTCAATAATTCCGCTACTATTCTGAGAGGTCCGCTTGTATATTCGCTAAAGATTGGTGAAGAGTGGACAAAGGTAGCAGGAGAAGAGCCGCATGCGGATTATCAGGTAATGCCGACAACGCCGTGGAACTATGGATTGATCCTCGATATGGAGAATCCTGAGAAATCGATTACTGTCAAAAAGAAATCGGTTGGAAAGATGATCTATTCGTCTGATACGGCTCCAATCGAGCTTCATGTAAAAGGCAGAATCGTTCCTGAATGGAAAGAGGAACATGCAGGTGCAGGAATGCTGCCCGTTAGCCCGGTTAAATCCAGTGAACCAATACAGGACTTGGTGCTGATTCCCTACGGCTGCGCTAAGTTGAGGGTGACTGAATTTCCAGTGTTGGATGAATAGATAAACATCGAACCTGCGAGTCGTCTACCAAAAAACAATGCCATCCATATCCAGCTTGCGATTCATAGTGGTATGGGTGGCATATATTTTTCCACTAGATGAATAGAATTTAGCAAAAGTGAAATTTCATCAATATATCTAAAATCAAAGCAAGTTGACTCTTAAATGCATACATGATATTTTAAGCTCAAATGCAGCCGTGAGAATTGACCTCACAGTGTAGGTGATTGGAGATTATATATGACTCGTTTCCTGGTAACTGCCCTGGTGTGCTCCCTTCTGGTGTTATCGCTGTTGACAACTGCAACTACGCAAGAACTGCCTCTGGTTAAGGTATCGAAAACGTCTTTACACTCAGGCCGGATTAATCCACTGATTTATGGAAGTTTTATAGAGCTTTGGGATGACCATGTGCCTGGTTTGTGGGCAGAAATGCTTAATGACCGTGGTTTCGAAGGCGTAAAACCTCGCGCTGACTGGTGTCACTACATTGGTGAGCCAAATGTATGCGATCGGGAATGGGATAAGACAGGTGATTGGTCAGTCGACTTAACAGATCCGTTCAACGGCCCGTGTTGCGCAAAACTCACATCCACAGGCTCCCCAGCGACCATCACTCAGTCAGGACTTTTCACGAAAAAAGGAATGACTTACCATTTTTCGGGATATTTCCGAACAGATTCTCCTGAACTCCGCATTAAAGTCGTGCTAAAGGCTCTTTTGCCGGATGAGAGTTGGATGATACTGGCTTCTGCAGATATTCCCAAGCAAAGGTCGGAATGGAGAATGTTTAGCTGTGACTTGATATCTACCGGTACAACGGATAATGCCGTTTTTGAGATATCAATATCTGGCAATGGCTCATTATGGATGGATAAGCTCTCCCTTATGCCTGATGATAATGTAAACGGCTGGCGGAGTGATGTCGTTGAGGCCATCAGAGAGCTTGCACCGCCGGTTATCAGGTGGGGAGGGTGTGTTATTGATCCTGGACATTACAAATGGAAGGATTGTGTAGGTAATCGAGACTACCGGGTTCCTTTTGAAAACTGGTTTTGGGGCAGGATAGATTCCAATGATGTCGGAATAGATGAATTCCTCCAATTCTGTTAAGCTGTCCAAGCTGAGCCGCTGGTGTGCATCAGTTTTGCAGATGGAGCACAAAATGCTGCAGATCTGGTTCACTATTGCAACGGCCTATCAAGAAGCACTGAATGGGGTAAGAAGCGAGTTGAAAACGGTCATCCCGAGCCTTATAACGTAAAATACTGGCAGATTGGCAATGAGCTTGATGATTCACATTATATTGATGGTTTCATTGCTATAGCCAAAGCAATAAAATCTGCTGATCATGATGCTGTTATCTTCGCATCTTTCCCTTCCGAAGAACTCCTGAGAAAAGCGTGGGATGATCTGGACTTCGTTTGTCCACACTATTATCGGGATGACTTTGAGAACATAGAAGCAGAAATAAAACATATTGCTCAAATGGTCAAGAAAACAGTCCCTAACCGGGATATCATGCTTGGAGTTACCGAGTGGAATGTGACCAATCCGTGGGGCTTTATGCGCGGCAAGCTGCTGACTATGGATTACGCAATGGGAAATGCCCGCTTCCTGAACATATTCCACAGGAATTCTGATGCTGTACAGCTCTCATGCAGGTCTAACCTGTGCAACAGTCTGTGCGATGGTATAATCCAGACAAAGCCATCGGGAATATTGAAGACGCCTGCTTACTATGTAATGCAGCTTTATACCAGGCATTCCAAGCCAGTTCCGGTATCATTCAGTGGGCTTCCACAGGAACAGGAGATGTCTGCTTGCGCGTCAGAAGATCGAAATTCGCTTTGCCTGTTCATATTAAACAACAGCCGTGATCCTGTTGAAATACAGCTAGACCTCAGTGAGTATGGAAGAGATTTTGCTCCGGTATCCGGTGAAGTAGTCTGTGATACACTTAATCGGCAGCAGATAGACATCATGAACCATTGGAATGCTCCGGATCAAGTGCGGACCATATCTCTGCCAGTATCTAAGGATAAGATCAAGCTGCCTCCGTTCTCAGTGTCAGCTATTGAATGCGCTCGACCACTACCAACTGAGTAAGAGCTGAATATCTATATGAGGTCAGGTCTGTTTATCTTTACTATTCAGATACTTAGTCAGGGTAACTCGGCAGCCATTATTGTTGTCGAACCTGACCTCATCCATTAGCAGGTTCATAAGTGGAATACCTCTACCACGATTTGATGCTGGCGATGGCATTGGAATATTTGTGTTCAATGGGCATCCCTTACCGTGATCTTGCACTACTGCCTTGTACTTATCGGTGTCTACCCAGACCATTAATCTAGCAGGCGTTGCTTCGTCTTTAGTTCCATGTGTAACTGCATTTACGCAGGCTTCAAAGACAGCCGAGACAATAGCCCAAAGGTCTTCGCCTTCGATACCTGCATTCGCTGCAGAACCGATTATTGCCTGGCGAGCTTCCGGTAAGCTACTCACACAGATATTCAAATCAACAACTTGATCTCTATTCACCAAACTTGATCCTGAATTAAAGTCAGCATGGATGAGTTGTATATGAATTTATATACCAAATATCAATCAACCTCAACCGTGTATTGATGATTCATCTATAATTTTTATTGAGATGCGAACAGATGTTTGCTATAATATTGTCAGCTATCGCCAAGTCATCCAAAAATAAGGTATACTAATGAGTAAATCAAACAATCAGAAGATGCAAGCATCAACTCTCGCAGATGTCTACGAAATCCGCTTCGACATTCCGGCTAATCTTGATAATGAATTAGTAGCAGAGGAATTTGCAAGCACCTTTGGTGATATTCTTGAAAACCAACGGATGACACCTCTGGTATCATCAAAAGCATGTCCTGAGAGTATCTATGTTCAAGCTTGTCTTGCAGATAAGGAGTTAGGTGAGCAGCAGAATAGGTCTTACTCATCAGTCGTAGAGATTCTATCCAAGATTGGGAAGAATGGGAAATCTGAGCTTAGGCTGGATGAGATCAGACATTGTTCGGATGATTGGCAGGGATTCCGAATATGGATGAAGTTCAAGAGAAACGAAATTGAAAAGCTTCTTGAGCGAAAAAAACATCGCAGACGTTTTCGATTGACAGCCAGAAGACTTGTATCAAAGACTACATAAATATCTGTTGATGTTAAGTAAAATTCCGTATGCTGCGTGATTATTGGTTCTTAAAATCGTTGACGAGCAGTGATTCTGGGTGATAAACTGACCCAAGTTAAAGATTCCAGGAGGCGCTTGATGTACGTAGGCAGGATAGTAGCTGTCGGGAAGACTGACCGACCATTTGTTGCCTATCGGGTATCATCCCGGTCATTCCCGAACAGAGTTGCCAGAATTACCCCTGAGGGAGTTGCAATCCAACCACTAGACCCCTCTGAAATAGAAAAAAATCCCTACATAGCATACAACTGCATACGAGTTTCCAGAAGCGGTGTTGTTGTCTCTAACGGAACGCACACTGATCCGATTTATAGAGAGCTTGAAGATGGCACATCTCCTATTGATGCACTTAAAACCGTGCTGGAAAAGATGGGCTACGAGAGAGATCAATATAACACGCCGAGGATCGCTGGGATAGTGACACCTGATAAAGGTTACTTGGGCATAATCCGAGATGATGGCCTTGAGGTAACAGATTTCGATCTGAAAGACAAATCGTGCAAAGTCATTTGTACGTATGAACTCAATCATATTGAAGATGAATACCATCCATTCTGCGGTCCTTCTGCGATTGATGCAGCCAAGTATGTTGTTCATGGCGGGTTTTTCAACACACTGGAGCAGCCCATCTGTTCTGCTGCGTGGCTTGGTGGTGAATTAGCTGTTTACAACCCACACGAAGGAGAAGAATGAGTAATCAGTTAATGGTCAGGTCTAGCTGACCTCATTCTGCTGGATCTCAAAGTATGGTGCGTATATGAATGTCCAAGATTTTAGAGAATACCTGGACTCGCTTCCGGTTATCAGTACCCATGAGCATCATCTAAAATTTCCACCTGATGAACCAGCAACATTGGAGCGTTTGTTTTCGCGCAGCTATGTTGCCTGGGGTAATGTAGACTTTAGAGTCAAAGCCAATCGTGCTCGTTTTCTTGATGTAAACTGCGGCAGGTCGTATTTTGTATGGTATGAGAAGGCGTTGAACGACCTGTTTGACTTTGGTGGAGAGATAACTGAAACCAATTGGGATGAAATATCAGAGAAAACCAGCTCTGCACTGGCTGATAAGCACTTTCACGAGAGAGTATTCTCAGAAAAGTGTCGATACTCCTGGGCAATACAGGATTCTTACTGGGATCCTGGCTCAGATAACAGCAGACCGGACCTTTATGCCCCGACATTCCGAATAAACAGCTTTGTTTTCAGCTATTCTTATGATTCCGTAGACCACAACAGCAATAATGCTCAGCACTTATATGGCAAATGCGAAGATTTCGATGAGTATCTGGGCATGATCGACCGTGTGATAGGTGAGATGAAAGCCAAAGGTTGTGTTGCACTGAAGTCGGCACTGGCTTATGACAGGCCGCTTGATTTCAGAGAGCATAACAAGGCTGATGCAGCAAAAGTCTTCGGTAAATCCAAAGCTGACGTATCAGCCGGAGAAGAAAAAGTTTTTGGGGATTTTATCTTCGACTACATTTGTGAGCTTGCAGCCAAATATTCACTGCCGTTCCAGAACCATACAGGGCTTGCTAAGCTCAGTGGGTCAAACCCGATGAACCTTATACCAATGATTGAAAAACATCCCGAAACCAGGTTCGTATTGTTTCACGGAGGTTTTCCCTGGACTGAGGAAACAGCGGCGCTTGCTCATAATTATCCCAACGTAGTTATTGATTTATGCTGGCTGCCTGCCATTTCAACATCTGCTGCAGAGAGACTGCTTCGCACGTTTCTTGAGACAGCAATGGATTGTTCCCGGATAACTTGGGGAGGCGACTGCTGGTTTGTCACAGAGAGTTATGGACACTTATTGGCAGCTAAATATGTTATCGCCAAAGTGCTTTCAGGAAAGGTTAATTCAGGCTACCTGTCTAGACATCGTGCTGAACGAATAGCACAACGGATACTATCAGAAAACGCAATCGAAATATACGGAAGCAGATAGTTCATACTAAAAACCGGGTCTGAGTATTGCATTCCGACCCGGTTTACTTTCCACTTTACACTTTGCACTTTTTACTCAGAGAATATACCTGCTCAGGTCTTCATCTTTGATGATATCCTCTAGCTGGCCGCGCACATAGTTTTCGTCGATAGTAATCTTCTTCTCAACGTCAGGCGCTTCAAATGATACTGTTTCCAGAAGTCGTTCCATTATCGTCTGCAGCCGCCTTGCACCAATGTTTTCCATACGGCTGTTTACTTCTGTAGCTATCTTGGCTATCTCGCAAATACCGCCTTCTGTGAACTCAAGATCAACACCTTCTGTGGCTAGAAGAGCTTTATACTGTTTGATTAGCGCATTCTTAGGCTCTGTCAGTATGCGTACAAAGTCATCTTCCGTCAGGTTGTCCAGCTCAACCCTTATAGGCAGACGGCCTTGAAGCTCGGGGATAAGGTCTGAAGGTTTTGAGACATGGAATGCGCCTGCTGCAACGAACAAGATATGGTTTGTGCTTACAGGGCCGTATTTTGTGATAACAGTAGAACCTTCAATAATTGGCAGGATATCTCTCTGCACACCTTCTCTCGAAACCTGAGGCCCACCGTCGCCGCCTCGTTCACGGCCAGCGATTTTATCCAATTCGTCTACGAAAATGATCCCGGATTGCTCTGTTCGTTCAATAGCTTCTCTGGTAACCTGGTCATGGTCAATCATCTCTCGTGCAGCTTCTTCAGTCAGGATCTGTTTGGCCTCTGCGACAGTTACCTTTCGCCTTTTCGTCTTCTTGGGCATCATATTTCCGAGCACCCCTGGCAGGTCCATACCCATCTCTTCCATTCCCTGCTGAGTAAATACCTGCAGGAATGGGCTTGTGCTCTCTTCAACCTCTATTTCGACCATCCGATCATCCAGAAAGCCTTCAACTAGCTGTTGGCGTAGTTTTTCCCGAATGCGCTGTTTACGTTCAGCGGCTGTGCGGTAATCCTCATCCTCAGGTTCCTGCTCTTCTGGCTGTTCCTCGTGATATGCTCCTGGGAACATGTTTCCAAGCGCTTCCATCCAGGCCTGCCGTTGGGTAATCGACCGCTTACGGGGCACAGGTGGTTCAATCATATCTAGTATTCGGTCAAGAGCCATCTCTTGTGCTCTTGGTTTTACTTCTTCGACCTTTTCATTCTCCACCATTCGGACCGCCACCTGCACAAGGTCACGGACCATCGAATCTACATCTCTTCCTACATATCCAACTTCAGTGAACTTGGTTGCTTCGACCTTTATGAAAGGCGCTGCAGTCAGATTCGCAAGCCTGCGGGCGATTTCTGTCTTACCAACACCCGTCGGACCGATCATGAGGATATTCTTCGGAATAACCTCATCCCTAAGGTCATCAGAAAGCTGCCTGCGCCTGTATCTGTTCCTTAGGGCAACAGCAACGGCTTTTTTGGCTTTATTCTGGCCGATTATATACTTATCGAGTTCTTCAACTATTTTTTTGGGTGTCAGGCTATCAGCATCAACCACTTTGTTTGCTCCATTATCTAAAAAGTACGAGCAGTGTTATAACTGCTGTAATATTTATACTTCTTCTATCGTTAGTTTGTCGTTGGTATAGATACAAATACTGGCTGCAACTCGGAGAGATTCT
This sequence comes from Armatimonadota bacterium, assembly GCA_029551395.1. Taxonomy (GTDB): domain Bacteria; phylum Armatimonadota; class UBA5829; order UBA5829; family DTLH01; genus JAKPFN01. The sequence goes on from JAKPFN010000022.1 coordinate 10,126, forward strand.
TCTACTATATCTCTGGCTGACATTTCAGTATTTTTCAATAGTGCTCTGGCTGCTGCAAGAGCGTAACCGCCACCAGAACCTATTGCTGCCACTCCTTCATCTGGCTCTATGACTTCCCCATTACCTGAGAGTACCATTAGATACTGGGGATCAGCCACTATCATCAGAGCTTCCAGCCTCCTTAGTATCCTGTCTGTCCGCCATTCCTTTGCGAATTCGATCAATGCCCTGCGCAGGTTACCATGAGTCTCTTCGAGTTTAGTCTCGAACTTATCCGTAAGTGCCTGAGCATCAGCTACCGAGCCGGCAAATCCTACTACAATCTTATTTTGATATATCCTCCGCACCTTTTTAGCGGATTGCTTCATTATGGTGTTCTCAAGCGTGACCTGTCCGTCTCCACCTACGGCCACCTTACCATTGCGCTTTACTGCGACTATTGTCGTACCGTGCATATTCACTGGTTAGACTCCTCTGATTTTGCACGAGGATGGGCTTTATCATAGACTTCTTTTAGCCGCTCCTTCGTTACATGCGTATAAATCTGCGTTGTTGCTGCGCTGGTATGTCCCAACAATTCCTGTACCGCCCTCAAATCCGCGCCGCCAGACAGCATATGAGTGGCAAATGTATGCCGAAGCGTGTGCGGGCTGATCTTGAGCGAGTCGGATACCGACTGAACATAATGATCTACAATTCTGCCTACGCTTCTGGCAGTCAATCTAGTTCCCCGGTAGTTCAAGAACAGAGCGTCTGTTGGAGACTTTGTCTCGGCAGCCAGCTCATTTCGTCCTTTTGCAATATAATCAGCAATAGCCTCTCTTGCAGCACGCCCTAAAAGCACAATTCGCTCCTTGGAACCTTTACCGATTGTTCGGATCTCATCGGATTGGCCGATGTCTTCTACATCGAGCGACACAAGCTCACTTACCCTCAATCCGGTTGCATACAAAACTTCCAGAATTGCTCTATCCCGTAGCCCAATCGGTGTCGTCAGATCAGGCGCTTGCAGCAGCATTTCAATCTGATTGCTCCCCAGGAACTTGGGCAGTTTTCTTTCCCTGCGTGGTGCAACTACACCAACCGTTGGATCCTCTTGGATGATACCCTTTCTAACCAGAAACCTGAAGAATTCACGAAGTGCTGCAATTTTTCTGGCAACTGACGAGCGAGCGCATCCCTGACGCTGTAGGTGTGCAAGAAAACGTCGGATAACCGGGTAATCCCACTGCTCTACATCAGCTTCACGTGCGAAAGCGATAAACTGGAGAACATCACTCGAATAACTCCGCACAGTGTGTTCTGAGGCACGTTTCACTATCTTCAAGTGGTCTATAAACCGGTCGACTTCTTTCTCCATATCGCACGATTGTAGCATGCTGGGGTAGGGAAGAGCAAGGAAGAGGTCTAGGAGATTATAACACGACTAACACTAAATATTTCATATATTTACACAATTAGCTGCCTGAATCACTGCGTCAAGCAAATATGCCTCATAGTATCAATGGCTGACAAAGCCAGTGTTACCCTAGTTTAGATAATTTAAGCTGAATAGCAGCCATATTGATCAATGTATGATATAATGTTAACAGCGTAGGCATTTACAGAGTTGTTTGTAGAATGAAAAGGCGTGTATTAATAATTGGGACTGAGCAGAAGTGCGACCAAATTAAGGCTTTGGAAGATGCAGGTTGTGCAGTAGAAACAACTGCATCTCTAAGCAAAGCCGTTGAATTGATCGCCTCTCAGCCATTTGCAGATGTACTCCTGGACGCTGAACTGTTTATGCGTCTTGAATCTGAACAAACAGGTTTCTGCATCATGGATACTGAAGCGTCATTGGATTTTGACTGGCAACTAATGCTTGCTGAGATAGTAGCAAACTGTACAGAAGCGAATTTGGCTTATCTAGATTCGAATTTTAATTTCGTTTGGGTCAATGCATCATATGCCCAAAAATCTGGATATAAGAAAGAAGAATTGCTTGGAAAGAACCACTTTGACCTGTTTCCTAATGAAGAAAACCAAAGGATTTTCGAGCGTGTCCGTGATACAGGTAAACCTTACACTGCCCACGAAAAGCCATTCCACTACCTGAATCAACCTGAGCTTGGAACAACTTATTGGAACTGGACTCTGGTGCCTATTAGACACAAAGATGATCCTATAGGTACTGCACGTGGATTTACATTCACTCTTGTGGATGTTACCAGCAGTGTCAAAGCTCGTAAAGAGATAGAGCGTCTTCGAGAGGAAGCATTGATGCAGGCAAGCCAGATGACTGCGGTGTTTAATGCACTAAGCGATGCTGTGATTGTCTACGCTAATGAAGGCAGAATTAGTTATGTAAATCCGGTGGCTTCTACAGTTTATGGTATTAGCCCGGATATGGACGCCTCAGTTCTTCCAGAAAAATTATCTATCAGGAATATGGATGATAGTCCTGTTCATGTTGATGACTTGCCGTCGTCGAGGGCACTTAAAGGTGAGACTGTAGAAGATCAGGAACTCAATATAGTCAATGCACATGGCCGAAAAGTTACGGTTGTAGCTTCTGCATCACCACTTATTTCTGAATCAGGCGTCATTGGTGCGGTCACAGTATGGCATGATGTCACTGAGAAAAGGTCTGCGGAACAGCGTGAACGGGAGATGGAGCAAAAGCAGCTCGAATTCTACCGCCGCACAATCTCAGCAGCAAGTCAGGATAAGCTTATCATAACCAGTTATGATGATATACGGGAAATATTCGGTGAACCGCAAGAGACATGGGAATTTTTCGATGTTAACAAGATGGTACATACTCGCAGAAGCGTAACTTTGGCAGCAAAAACAGCAGGATTGTCTGAATCCAAGGTTAATAAGGTAGCTACTTGTGCAGGAGAGATGTTGAGTAATGCAATAAAGCATGCCGGAGGTGGTCATGCATCGATTCGCACAGATGAAGGTAAATTTCTGCTTCGTGTAGCAGACCATGGGCCAGGCATAGAGGAGCTTAATCTACCTGCTGTTGCATTGATTCACAGATACTCGACTGTCGGCACAGGTGGTATGGGATACAAACTCACAATATACTCAGCAGATAAGGTATACCTTGCCACTGGTGGAGAAGGTACCATAGTGGTTATGGAATTTGCAATTTCCTGATTTCAGGCGATACTCCAGGTTAGATAACGCTATTTGATGGCTCCAGTTTAACTCTGACCAAAAGTCCATCTATCCAGATATCAAGAGCAATATAAGCCAGCCAAAGGAAAGCGGAAAATCCAACTATTGTTGCAGCAAGTCTTGGACGACTCAAAACTACTGTAATCGAATTCAACACCTGCTGCGGTTGCGTAATCAGATCCCAACTGTTATACCGCAGAATTAGTCCAAGGTAGACTCCCAAAGATGTCAATAGAAACAATGGAATACCTAGAACCCAAAGCTTGGCCCCGGTGCTCTTGATAATCTTCGCTATCGGCCTGATGGCAAGCGCAAACGTAAGCATTCCTGCAGCACTGAAGCAAGTATAGAATCCTGTATACAACATAAGGTTCGGCAGCAGGCTTGGATTTTGCTGAAACCGCATATACATGTTGGATGAATCTACTGTATGCAGAAAATGACGCCATTCAGTGATTAGATAGCAGGTATTTGGCAGAAAGATGAGCCACAGAAACCCAAGGATGAATATCCCCAGCCTGGCTGATAAATTACGGTCTTTTAATGTTGCGATCCGATAAACTGCCTGTGCCAGTAAGACAGGAATTACTGCCAGAAAGATATTCCAGGAAACCCACCAAAAAACTCTGTCGATATTCATAATCATCAATACGTGTAGCAAACTAGCATTGTTCCCAACTGAATGCCCATGAGTCTGGAAAGTAGGAATTCACTCAAAAATCTTCAGCGTCTTTCGGATGTATATAGGGTCTTGATAAGGTCTAGGGTCAAAACCTATACAAACTTTATATTTTCCGGGCTGCCAATCAGCAGGTATGTTCAGAGGGAATGTCCAGGCGCCATTCCAACCTCCATGAGCTTGTCCGCTCAGGAACAGTTTATCATTCTCATCCCTAATGTTAACAGTGATTGCACAGTCGCCCATCAAATCGCTCAACCAGTCTGATCCTACGGTGGCAACGAGTTGAATGTATTTTTGCTGTCCTCGTTTAGCAGTGATTTCTTCAATACCAGGTTCAATTTCAACTCTTATCCTACCGCCAACTTGAATTCCTGTGGTTTTATCGCTTTGAATGCTTGTGCGGTTCATTGTTGTTACCAGAATACCAACACAGTTATCATTCTCGGATTCGTGTTTACCTGACCATATAAGCGTAGACAGGTCATAATCACCTACTGGCAGTGTTATCGTCTGAAATCCCGAATCAGGTGCAAGACAGGCATAGAATGCATCACCTGATATGGATAACTGACACCATTCAACAGTCTTGTTGTTCAAATCTTTAGCGATCAATTTCAACTGCCCAGTTTTGCCCTGGTACTCGCTGATGGTTATACTGTCTCCGTTTTCACTGACTTTTATGTTATACAGCCGTCCATCGAACAGACTGGCTTGACCCAAATACAGAATGTTGTGTGAAAGCAAAACCGGAACGGGATAATCTTTTGAACTGGAAGAAATCATAACTGTATCGCCAGTAGACTGCTGAGCAGACATGTCATTGTAAGTACCATTGCCATTTCGATCTACCGTCCGGACTTCGATATCACCATAATCAGTTTTGATTGTTCCGCGCCAGATGCCTGTGCGTTTTATCTCAACAATATAAGGAATATCTGCGCCATCGGAATCCTGTCTACATTGTATTTTGACTTGGTAAGGGCACTTTGTCTCATCAGGCGCCGAAGTCGAGGCCTTTTCATTTGCACCTGTTTTACTGCTTTCTGATACTAAACAGGTTATAGAATCTGATTCAATTGACGCAGTCAACAATATCTTGTAAGAAGAATTACTAAGCTCAAGGTCGTCCTGAGTGAAAGGGGCCTGGAAAAGGTATAGTATGTCATATCCTGCACCAGTCCCTTTGGATTCATCAATAATAACTGCGAATTTTCCATTAGAACCCCAGCAGTATCTGCTGGATTGTGATGTTCTGGCAGGGCCGGGGGCTTCAGGCGCTGACGGATAAATATCTATGTGTGTTACATCCCAACAGGAATCACTAAGCTCATCTTCACACCATTGCAATTGATATGTCCCAGGAACAAGTTTAATGGCAGGGGTAGGGGAGTATATAAATACTGACAAGAAAGCGGTGAATATTGATGCGATTATACTAACCCGCACGAGTATCATCTCCTTCCAGACAAGTTTCTATTATCACACTGCATCAAACCAGTCTTTTGGTATGATGTTATACTTAAAGCAAGCAGCCATGATTTCCTTCTAAATGGTTAATCGATGTTGACAACAGGATATTATTTGGTTATGTCTGTTTATGCTACAAATTATCCAGAAGCATTGCTGATAAAACTTTTCTTGTCTTGCAGAAAGCCATAAAATAATTAAACAAGTAAACACTTAGACCAAAACGATAATTCGTGCTACAATAGATACCGCTGGATAAACTGAGGATTATCCAGCGGTTTAATTGTGCATTATTGCACAGGCAATCTTTCCTTGAAAGGAGCCCGTTATCGGGCTAATGGTGGCCAATGAAGACACCCGTTCTGAACGAAGTCCACAAGCGTTCTGGAGCAAAGATAGCTGAGTTCGCTGGTTGGATGCTTCCTATCGACTACGGTAGTGCCATTAAAGAAATCAATGCAGTCCGAACGGCTGTAGGATTGTTCGATGTCAGCCACATGGGCCGTCTTTTTGTTAAGGGACCCGGAGCACTTGAGGCACTTCAAAAACTTCTCACTAACGATTTATCCAAACTTATAGATGGCGGCGGCCAGTACACTCTTATGTGTAATCCGTCTGGCGGCGTTATCGATGACCTTATTATATTCCGCAGAGGAGAAGATGACTTTTATGTTGTCGTAAACGCTTCCAATCTGGAGAAAGATAAGGAATGGATTATCAAACATCTGCCGGAAAGCGTAATTCTAACGGATAAGTCTCCTGAAACCGCTCTCATTGCGGTACAAGGTCCGGCTGCAATCGATTTGCTGGTTAAAACCGGGCTTACGGCTGCGAGTGAGACAAAAAGGTTCCACATGGTCACCGGACAGGTCGCCGGACGTGATGTACTGGCAACCCGAACTGGATATACAGGAGAAGATGGGTTTGAAATCGCCTGTAAGAATGAGGATGCTGAAGCTATCTGGACTACTCTCATTTCTGAAGGTGAGGAATTCGGAGTAGCTCCCTGCGGACTTGCTGCAAGAGATGTTCTTCGCACAGAAGCCTGCCTTCCATTATACGGGCATGAGATAGATGATACCATTACTCCTGTTGAAGCCGGCCTGATGCGCTGGGTAAATCTCGATAAGGGCGAATTTATCGGTCGAGAACCGATAGCCAAAATGCTGGATGAAGGATTGAAGCGAAAGCTGATTGGAATCCTCATGGAAGGCCGCGTACCTCCTCGCGCAGAAGACAAAGTTGTCAGTTCTGCGGGAGAAGGTGTGGTTACAAGCGGCACTTTCTCTCCGACTCTTGGTTGTGGAATAGCAATGGCTTACCTGCCTTCTGGAGTTGAAGAAGGACAGCAGGTTGATGTGATTATTCACGGTAAACCAAGACCAGGTACGCTGAAAAACGTACCATTATATTCTCGTAAAAAGAAATAAGATAAGTAGGATAGGCAAGGTCGCCTGTTGAATATAGAATTAGGCAGAGAACCTTGGAAAACTGCTTTAGTGCCTGTCTAAAACGGACAGGCACTTGCTATGACTTAGATTATTCTAAAACTGGATTGTAGGAGGATTGCATGTATCCTGACGATGTCAAATACACAGAAAGCCACGAATGGGTCCGCGTTGCAGACGGTTTGGCGACCATCGGTATTACGGACTACGCCCAGGAAGAACTGGGAGACATCGTGAATGTAGAATTGCCTGAACCTGGCACTGTCGTACGTGCACATGAAGCGTTTGGCAGTGTAGACTCGGTTAAGGCTGTATCCGATTTGCTGTCACCGGTGACAGGTGAAGTTGTCGAAGTCAATGAGGACTTGGAAGGTAGTCCGGAACTGATTAACCAGGAGCCTTACGGCACAGGTTGGCTCATTATTGTCCGGATGGATGATACATCTGAGCTTAATGAGCTTATGGATAGTGAAGCATATGAACGTTTCGTCGAAGCGGAATAAGCTCTCATATATACCGACCACCGAGCAAGACAGGGCAGAAATGCTCCAGTCTATTGGTGCGCCGAGTGTAGACACCCTTTTTGAGCAGATACCTGCAGAGGCAAGGCTGGACAGGAACCTTCGCCTGCCCCCAGGGCTTGCTGAGCAGGATGTAGTATCACTGCTTGAAGGTATGGCAGCACGGAACAAGCACCTGGGAGAGTTGACTTGCTTCCTTGGTGCTGGTGCTTATGATCATTTCATTCCATCTGTTGTAGATGCTGTAATCTCTCGTTCGGAATTCTTTACAGCTTATACTCCATATCAACCTGAGGCTAGTCAGGGAGTGTTGCAGAGCATATTCGAGTATCAGAGTATGGTTGCTGCGCTGACACAGATGGAAGTATCTAATGCAAGCCTATACGATGCTGGAACCGCGCTTGGTGAAGCCATCATAATGGCCCATACAACTACCAAACGCAACACAGTACTTGTTTCCCGCGCAATCCACCCGCACTACATGCAGGTTTTGTCCAGCTATGTGTCCGGGCTTGGAATTAAGATTGGCAAAGCCGACTACGCAGATGGGGTAACTAATCTGACAGCAATGCGCGAGCATCTTGATGAATCAGTTGCTGCTGTAGTTGTGCAGTATCCGAACTTCTTCGGAGGTATCGAACCACTTGAGGCACTGACCGAAGCTGCTCATGCTGTTGGCGCATTTATGATAGTCTGCGTTGACCCAATTGCTCTGGGACTTCTTACACCTCCAGGCGCGTATGATGTGGACATTGTTGTTGGTGAAGGCCAGCCTTTGGGTATCCCTGTTGGGTTCGGCGGGCCGTTCCTTGGTCTTTTTGCCTGTAAGCAGGAGCATATGTGGAAAATGCCAGGCCGTGTAGTTGGAGCTACTACGGATTCAGAGGGCAGAACTGCTTATACGCTTACTCTTCAGACCAGAGAGCAGCATATCCGTAGAGAGAAGGCAACGTCCAATATCTGCACGAACCAGGCGTTGATGGCGCTTGCTGCAACGGTTTACTTATCTGCACTTGGAAAAGACGGATTGCGTCATGTTGCTGAACTTACGTTCCAGAAGGCGCATTATGCGCAGCAGCAGATTTGCGGTAAAGCCGGATATTCTGCAGCGTGGAATGTGCCATTCTTCAAAGAGTTTGTGATTAGGTCAGACAAACCGGTTGACCAGGTCAACCAGCGGCTGCTCGATAACGGCATTCTGGGTGGTCTTAACCTCGGTAAGTATTATCCTGAGCTTGAGAACCATATGCTGTTGTGTGTAACTGAAAGGCGGACAAAGGAAGAGATAGACCGCCTTGTGGAGCTGTTGTAATCATGAAACAGAGACAAGAGCCATTGATATTCGATCTGTCGCGGGAAGGACGGATGGGAACTACGCTTCCAGAAGTTGATGTCCCGGAGATTTCAATAGAGAACGCACTACCGGAAGGCGGAATCCGCAAGGATTTACCACTGCCATCTGTATCGGAACTGGATGTCATCAGGCACTTTACGCACCTGTCCGAACGTCAGATTTCCGTTGATAGCAGCTTCTATCCGCTCGGTTCATGCACAATGAAATACAATCCGAGGGTTAATGAGCGAATCTCTCGTCTACCTGGATTTACATCAGTGCATCCACTTCAACCGGAAGAGACCGTTCAGGGTGCTTTAACATTGATGTATGAGCTTGAGCGGTATCTGGCTGAGATAGCAGGAATGGATGCCGTTTCGCTCCAGCCAGTCGCAGGTGCCCAGGGCGAACTAGCCGGAATGATGGTAGTCAGAGCATATCATCAATCCAGAGAAGATGATGCAAGGACCACTGTGTTGGTTCCTGACTCATCTCATGGCACAAATCCAGCAACAGCCGCCCGTGTTGGCTTCCAGATTGCTAAGATTCCATCAAATGAGCGTGGAACTGTTGATATAGATGCGCTCAAAGGAATGCTTGGGCCTAATATTGCCGGCCTGATGCTCACTAACCCTAATACTCTTGGGCTTTTTGAGACGGATGTAGTCAAGATATGCGAGATGGTGCATGATGCAGGCGCGTTGCTTTACTGTGACGGCGCTAATATGAATGCAATTCTCGGGAAGGCTCGTCCGGGCGATATGTGCTTCGATGTGATGCATTTCAACCTGCATAAAACGTTCTCGACTCCGCATGGCGGCGGTGGTCCTGGAGCAGGTCCTATCGCAGTCAAGGATTTCTTGAAGCCATTCTTACCAGTTCCTGTCATTGAAAAGGACGGAAACCGCTACTGGCTGAATTACGATAAGCCTCAGTCCATCGGCAGGCTTCATTCTTTCTATGGTAACTTCCTGGTAATGGTAAAAGCGTTTGCCTATATCAGAATGCTTGGCGCTGAAGGAATGCGTGAGGTCAGTGAGAATGCTGTACTGAACGCGAACTATATAATGTCAAAGCTGAAGGACATTTATCCTGTGCCTTACGACCGCTACTGCATGCATGAGTTCGTTGCAACTGCAAAAGAGCACAAAAAACGCGGTGTAAAAGCTCTTGATATCGCCAAGAGACTTCTTGATATGGGATTTCACGCACCGACTGTTTACTTCCCGCTGATAGTTGAGGAAGCGCTCATGATTGAGCCTACTGAAACCGAAAGCAAGGAAACATTGGACGCGTTTATTCAGGCAATGATTGAGATTGACCGTGAATCTCGGGAAGACCCTGATATGGTAGCGCATGCACCGTATAATACGCCGATAACACGTGTCGACGAGGTTGGTGCAGCAAGGAAACCGAAACTAACGTGCTTTGGCGAGTAATCAATTACGCCGAATATGATGCAGCATGGAACATGGCGCTGGATGAAGCCATTTTAGAGGAGTACATTGCAGGCCATGTTCCTCCTACAATAAGGTTTTACGGTTGGCGGAAACCTTCTGTAACGATAGGCAGGCTGCAGCCTGTTTCCAGTGTCCCGGAAGGGTGGGGGACTAATATAGTTCGCAGACCGACAGGCGGAAGGGCAGTAGCACACGGTCAGGATCTTACCTTCAGTCTGGTGGTAGCAGCATCTATCCTAGGTTCACCTGTACGCGAATCTTATAGAAGAGTAGGGGAAGCAGTGTCTCGAGCTTTAGGCTCGATTGGTGTGCCTGCTGAGTTATGTCGCACTACCACTCCTCCTGCTTCTGTAAGAGGAATAGGCAATTGTTTTGATCTAACACTCGATTACGAATTGTCAGTTGAGGGTAGAAAGACGTTGGGAAGTGCCCAGGTACGGCGTTCGGGGGCGGTATTGCAGCAAAACTCGCTCGCAAATCCTGCTGGGCAGCCTTGGCCGGAATGTGAAAGGTTAGTTAAGGCTATCGTGAAAGAGATCGGCGCAGAATTTGGCGTTGAAATGGTTTTTAGAGAAATTACGGAACCAGAACTCAAGTTAGCGCGCAGCCTTACCGATAACAAGTATGCTTGTGACGGTTGGAACCTTAACGGAACGGTCCAGGATGATGCTCAGTAAGTTTAACGTTCCCAGGCGGCCGCACTCCAATTGACAGAATTTTTTTCAACGTGTTATACTGAGCACGACAGTTTGAGAGGAGGCAACCGCATGGCTAGGAAAATTCTGGCCGTTGACGACGAGAAGCATATTGTTCGGCTCGTCCAGGTCAATCTGGAGAGACAGGGCTACCAGGTAGTGACTGCAAACGACGGAAAAGAAGCTCTGCAGAAAGTTGAAGAGGAAAGACCGGATCTGGTGGTTCTTGACGTTATGATGCCGTATATGGACGGCTTCGAGGTTCTACAGAACCTGAGACGCAATCCTGCAACCCGTGAAATACCGGTCATTATGCTGACCGCAAAGGCGCAGGATGCTGACGTTTTCCGTGGATGGCAGTCCGGTGTTGACTGCTACCTTACGAAGCCATTTAATCCAATGGAGCTTATTTCATTTGTTAAGCGAATCTTTGGCTCTTTGGATGGTACTGGTGGCGGCGAAAAGCGAATCGAACTGAAGTAGCATACCACACGGGGTATATCCCCGTTTTTCTAAGGAGACGACTAGTGTCTAACGAAAAGAAGACCTGGGCGGTATTGTTAGGCGCAGCGGCTGGTGTTACTGCTGTTTCACTGGCGGTTGCCTGGTATGTGAAGTCTCAAGCGGGATCACAACCGATAAGAGATGTTCAGGACGCAATCAGTCGTGCGTATGACAAAATCAAAGAGATCGAGCAGATAGCTACGCTCAGAATCGCACAATAAACTTACTCTTAGCTTGTTAGGGTAATACGAATCTGGCCGGAGAAAATTGGCACGTCTCCGGCCATAAATTCTTCTTCTCCACAATTGAAGGTTCCTCTTTCCCCAGAGGTCAAAAATTCATGACCATATAAAGGAAAGGGGTGCCTATTACATTGTTTATCAATACAAAATACCGTAGACATGTCCCATTATTTTTGCTTCTAATCTCTGCTCTAAGTGTGATAATACCACTCCAAGCAGTAATGGCAGATGGGATGATCTTCCCTCCGCCTCATACCAACCAACCGCAGATATTTTCTGTCAAATATCATCATGTTGCAGTTAATATCGATGATCAGGCAGCAGTGACCGCCGTTGATCAGGTGTTCCACAACGAGACTTCCCGGGATCAGGAGGGGATTTATATGTTTCCTCTGGTCGAAGGGAGTGTAATAAATCGCTTCTCGATGTACGCAGGTGACCGAGAAGTTGAAGGTAAAATCCTGCCAAAAGAGGAAGCGCGACGGCTTTATGAGTCTATCATAAGGCAGCAAAAAGATCCTGCAATTCTCGAATATGTTGGCCGAAACACTTTCCGTGCAAGCATTTACCCGATTCCAGCCAACGGTGAGAAGAGAGTCAAACTGGAATACTCCGAGGTGCTGCCCAAGGAAGGTGGGATGGTCAAATATGTATATCCACTTTCCATTGAACGGTTTTCAGCAAAGCCTCTTGAGGATGTAATAATCACAATTAATCTCAGATCCAAGCTGCCGATCAGTAATGTATATTCGCCTACACATGAAATCGATGTCAAGCAAGAGTCTCCGACACAAATCAACGTGGTATGGAAGGCAAAACACATTAAACCTGATAGAGACCTGATACTCTACTACACACTGTCTGACGATACTTTCCCAATAGAAGTGCTGACATACCGCGAGCCTGGGCAACCGGGATTCTTTATGATGCTCGCAAGCCCGAAACAACAGCCAGACCTTAAACCGCTACCTAAAGATATTGTTTTCGTGCTGGATAGGACCGGCAGCATGGCTGGAAATAAAATAAACCAAGCTAAAGCTGCACTTTCCTACTGCCTCAACACATTAAACCGAGAAGACAACTTCAACCTGATTACATTTAACGAAAACGCTTCCTGGTTAGAAGAAAGACTGGTGCCGGCATCTAAAGATAATGTAGATGCGGCACTTAGAATGGTTCAATCTGTTGATGCACGTGGCGGAACAAATATAGATAAAGCATTGAGTTTGGCGTTGGGCCAGTTTGAATCCAGTGGTAATGCCAATAATCGCAGGCCATATATTGTTTTCCTTACTGATGGACTTCCCACAGTTGGCGAGACTGATGTAAATAAAATCCTGGAAAATGCAGGCGCTCACAACAAGAACAGGGTAAAAGTCTTCGCTTTTGGTGTCGGTTATGATGTAAATGCTCGGTTCTTGGACAAGCTGGCTCAAGACAGCATGGCTGATGCAGACTATATAAGGCCGGAGGAAGATATCGAAGTCAAGGTATCTGCATTTTTCGATAAGGTAAGAGATCCAGTGCTTGCAGATACCAAGCTAACCATTACTGGAGTGAGAACTGAAGATACTTATCCAAGTGATCCTCTTCCTGATGTGTTTAATGGAGGCCAGTTGATTGTAATCGGAAGATATGATGGGGAAGGGGAGGCAATTTTCACTCTCTCTGGTATATCTCAAGGTAAACAGCAATCTATCAAAGAACGAGTAATAATGCCTAAAACCTCATCAAATAACGAATTCATCCCAAGGCTGTGGGCTGCAAGGAAAATTGGATATTTGCTTGATGAGATTCGGCTGAACCGTAATCAAGAGTTGATAGACGAAGTAGTAAGGTTGTCTCGAGAGTATGGAATACCAACCGAGTTCACTTCGTTCTTTGCAGATGAGGGAGGATACAATATCGCCCTTGATGAAGGATTGCGGCAAGCAAGAACTCGGATGGATGTAGCTTTGAAAGCAGACACTGATGCTTGGGCAGTCAATCAAAGTGCAAATGCTCGTGATTTGCGAAACCAAACAGTTGTTCTGGGCGCTGCACAGCGTGAAGGTTACGCAGCATCTGCTGCAGGCGGACCAACAAGTTACGGCGGTTATAATACTTACAGCGGTAAAGGTATTGGTAGCACAAACACTTACAGAGATGCAGCAGGCCAAGTTGTCAGTGTAGACTCAATCCAGAATGTCGGTAATCGGACGTTTTACAGGCAGCAAAACCAATGGATTGACGCTCGGTACAAATCTCAACAGGTTCATAACATCCGCATGTACAGCGAAGCGCATTTTCAGCTTCTTGAAGAGGAACCTGAGCTTCGAAAGTATTCGACACTTGGAGAAGTAATTGTTACCGTAAATGGAAACGCTATCCAAATTGGTGCTGAGGGAAAAGAAAAGCTGTCAAGAGAAGAGATAGACATTATCCTGGGAAGAAAAAAGGCATAGGGTTACTGTGAAAAGGCTGCATGGACTGGGGAGAAATCCTTCGGTCCATGCAGTTAAAGTTGATGAGTCTGATAATCATTGTTATGTTAACTTGCAGGTATGGAGATGAAGGCATATTTTGACTGGCTTCTCCCCTTCTTGCCAACTCAGTCAGCATTTACATACTGGTTGATTGAAGTTTATAGCCTAAATAAGTTGTTGCCTGCTCAGTTTAATTCCTCGCTGCTTCGGGTAGACTAAGTATGAACCGTTGAGTTTTGACGCACCAAACGGGTCCGTCCCCTTGGTCCGTGGAAAGGAAGGTCAGATTATGGGGCACGGCGGACAGCCCAACGACGTAAAGCGAATCCGGCGTAACATCGAGAACTATGGTGATCCTTACATTACCCAGGCCGGTCGTGCAGAAGTTAGAATGTGCAGTGTTTGTGAAGCCGTGTACTATGACCAAAGATGGTACTTGAAAAATCAGGTGGACACAAAAAAACTCCGAGGTCAGGAAATCCACTACACGGTATGTCCAGCATGTCGAAAGACGCGGGACAGGTCTCCAGGAGGTATAGTCCACCTATCAGGAGATTTTATTCGACAACATAAAGATGACATAATGAACCTTATCCGTAATGAGGGTGATCGGGCGATGGCTGTCAATCCTCTTGAGCGGATTATAGATATTGAAGGTAACGGTGCAGGATATAACGTTCTAACCACGAACGAACGGCTTGCACAACGAGTTGGTAAAGCCCTCCATCGGGCATACGGTGGAGACGTGACCTATAAATGGTCTGAAGATAACAAGTTAGCCAGAGTTGTATGGCGTAGGGATTAGCAAGAGAGGATCTTCAGTATGCGAACCAGCAGGAAAAATGCATTATTAGCTGCCGGCGGCGGTTTAATTGTTGGCGCACTGGCAGGATTATTACTTGCGCCTCAAAGTGGCCGACGTACTCGCGCGTTAATCAGAGACAAAGCAGTCAAACTTTCCCATGATGTGACAGACTTCACAGATAAAAAGGCTAGACATACTGCAAATAAGATGAAAGGCTATGTACATGAGGTCCGTGGATTCGTAGCGGAAAAAGTCGGCCGCCGAGGTGAGGCGATAACAGAAGAAACGATAACTGCGACATAAAATTATCTACAAATTATTAGCAGTTGTTATAAGGGGAGGGTTCTGGAATGTATGTCCCTCCCCTACTCTATTTATTTTGCAGGATTGTATGAGATATAACGCTAATTATACTTAAAGAGTGCTTGTTTTGAGGCACTTGTAGATTTACTGACTCCGTATATAATTGTATCGAAGCATACTCCAGCTTCAATAGTTCATCAGTTGTTTTTGGACAGTAATGGCAAAGCCGTCCATATTCTGCAGTTAAAATCATTACAAACTTGGAGGAATTTGCAATGTGGGATCTGGTGAAGAAGTCTTTAGCTTTTGGTATTGGAGCGGCTGTAGTAACTGGAGATAAACTCCGAGAATTTGTAGATGAGGCTGTTTCACGAGGTGAAATGTCTCGAGACGAAGCTAAAAAATTCGTCGATGAAGTCATGAAACGAGGTGAAGAAGAGCAGCGCAACATCCAATGTCGAATCCGTGAGCAGGTAAACAAGATGCTGAAGGAAGCAGGCGCTGCTGATTCCAACCGTGTAGAAGCGCTGGAAAGACGAATCCAGTTACTTGAGGAAAAACTTGCTGCAGCCCAGAGCGCATCTCAACCTGGTGAACCGATTGGAGAGGAACCAGCCAAGTGATCCTGCGGCGCAGGAATCTGAGTCGTCTTAAGGAGATAGGAACCATTTTGGCCAGACACGGCTGGGGACACGTAGCCAGCCGCCTTGGTTTGGCTCGCCTGTTACACTTGAGGGGAACAGCATCTCAAGAACAAGGTACGCCAGCGCGCCTGGTTCAAGCTTTGGAAGAACTGGGCCCAACATTCATTAAGTTTGGTCAATTGCTTAGCACACGTTCCGATCTCCTTCCGCAAGGATATATTGAAGAGCTTAGTAAACTACAGGATACAGCACCAACTATCCCGATAGCTTACGTTAGAGAAGTCATATCAACCGAGCTTGGCGGCTCCCCTGAGACAATTTTTGCAGAATTTAATGATGTTCCGATTGCCGCGGCATCCCTCGGGCAAGTCCACTCTGCTGTTTTACATGATGGCACACAGGTAATTATCAAGGTTCAACGACCTGGTATCAGAGATGTTGTTGATAGAGATATTGAGATTCTCTATACAATTGCCAGTATGCTGGAGCGGCGTTGGGAACGTGCAAAAACATACGGGCTGACTGAAGTCGTAGATGAGTTTGCAATTACAATACGTGAAGAACTTGATTACACACGAGAAGCATATAATACCCAAAGGCTGAGAACAAACCTTTCGAAAGAAAATCGTGCTCGCGTTCCACAAGTCTACTGGGAACTGGTCACACAGCGTGTGCTGACACTCGAGCGGATTAATGGAATCAAAATCACAGACGAGCGCGGTCTTGAAGCACTCGGGATAGATATCAAAGATGCAGCAAATGCATTGACATCTATCTTTCTCCATCAGATATTCGTCGATGGCTTCTTCCATGCAGATCCTCATCCAGGCAATATTCTGGTTACTCCGGATCATCAAATAGCACTGATAGACTGCGGACAGGTCCGTCAATTGGATGCAAGTGCCAGAACAGGGCTTTTGCGATTGATGATATCGTTCGAGCATCAACAGACTCGTCGTTTTGCAGAGGAAATCGAAGCTCTTGGTATTTCCTCAGGTGATGTAGATTTGCAGGCATTAACCAGGGATTTAGAAAAGATTCTGCGGCAGTATTATGATATACCTTCGCGATTAGCGAATGTAGGACAGATTCTAATGAGAGTAATGGACGTTTCTGCACGCCATAAAATACGTCTGCCTGTTGAATTTGCAGTTCTTGGAAAAGTGCTCGCTAACATCGATGGTATAAACAGACTACTCAACTCGGATTTTAACTTCACAGAAGCGCTCAGGCCTTATATTTCACGAGCTGTAAGAGAGCAATTTGCTGTAGACGAAATGCTGACCGATGCTTATAGGACAGTGATTGACATTAAGAACTTGATTCTGAGCCTTCCGGAATATTTAGACCAGTTGCTGCACAAAGCTGTTGAGGGATCCTTGAGGCTGGAATTCAGACATAAAGGGCTTGATGAATTAGAGTCCCGTCTAGATAAAATTAGCAACAGGCTATCATTTGCCCTCATAGTCGGAGCAATTATTATTGGCAGCTCAATCATTGTTGTGTCCAACCAAGGCCCCACAAGCATTTTTGGTCTGCCAGCACTTGGTGTAGCAGGTTATGTTATCGCAACTATACTCGGAGTGTGGCTATTGATATCTATAATCAGGTCAGGTAGACTTTGACGCACGGCCTGCTGCGTATACACGGACGATGTTTTCTGCTGTTCGAGAAAGCAGTTCTCTTGTGCTGTTGATAGATTCCTCTAGCGTTATAGGACCTGGGGCAATGCTAAAGATTCCAGTGGCGCCTAATGGATAAAGCAGTTCTGAGCCTTCCCCTACTCCACCTGCGATAACAACTACCGGCACACCTGCGCGTTTTGCTCGTTTCAATACACCTGAGATCACTTTTCCGAATGCAGTCTGCCTGTCTACACGTCCTTCACCTGTCAAGATCAGATGCGCATCGTTAATCCTGTCGTCGAACCGGGTGACATCCAGCACAATATCTATGCCAGATTCCAAATGGGCATCAAGAAATGCCATAAGACCTGCTCCGAGTCCTCCTGCGGCACCAGCTCCCGGCGTATTAGCTATTGTTATCCCCAAATCACGTTCTACAATGCTGGCAAAGTTCCTCAATGCATCATCTAATTCCCTTACAATCTCTGAGGATGCGCCTTTTTGCGGCCCATATACTACAGATGCGCCTTCAGGTCCAACGAGAGGATTGGTTACATCGCAGGCAACTCTTATATTGAGTATTGAAGGGTCGATTTTCATTGCTGATGTATCGATTTTCGATAAATGTGCAAGGGCAGCGCCTCCAGGAGGCAGTACCTGGCCGTGTGCATCAAGAAAACGAACACCTAGTGCTGATAAAGCACCTGTGCCTGCATCATTGGTTGCGCTGCCTCCTATTCCGATGATTAGGCTTCTATATCCACGGTTGTAGGCATCCAAGATCAACTGACCTGTGCCATAAGTCGTTGTAAATCGCGGATCACGTTTAGCGGAAGGCACCAGGTCCAGGCCGGATGCTGCAGCCATTTCAATCACGGCTGTTTTGCCATCACCCATAACACCATAATATGCCTGGACAGGCTCTCCCAGCGGCCCAGCGACTTCCAAATTGATAATCTGGCCACCGCTGACACTGGTCAATGCATCTACGGTACCTTCGCCACCATCTGCAAGAGGTATTAACTCTCTCTTTGCGTCTGAGAAGGCAGAAGCCACTCCAGCATCGATTGCTGCAGCAGCATCTGAAGCAGATAAGCTTCCCTTAAATGAATCCGGGCATATAATAATCTTCATTGTATTAACTCATCACCTACTGGATATCTGACCTATTGTAGCTGTTGACATTGGCTTGAATCAAATATATGAAAGAATACACTTGTGTTATTCGGCAATATTGGATGTATAGTATAATGGAGAAGTTATGCTTACCAGTACATATATTCATGCATCAGGAATCGGTCCGCTTACAGAAAAACGTATTTGGCAGTCGGGGATAACAGATTGGGAATCTTTTCTGAGCGGCTACAAATCAATCAGGTTATCAGATCGTCATACTGAGATACTTCTGCCCGTAGTAGAAGAATCGATAAATCGGTATGAAGAACAGGATTATGGTTATTTTGCCCGTAAATTAGTCAACCGGGAGCATTGGAGGACATTTGGCGATCTGGGAGAACGCGCTGCCTATCTTGATATCGAAACGACTGGAACTTATTTAGGCGCGGGTATAACAGTCATCGGAATCTACGACGGCCACAACACCAAGAGCTTTATCAGGGGTTATAATCTTGATGAATTCCCGGCAGAAATAGAAAAATACCCTTTACTGGTTACATACTGTGGAGCGACTTTTGACCTTCCACATCTTCGGCACGCATTTAAAGGCACTAAGCTGGATCAACTGCATTTGGATTTATGTCCAGCGTTAAGACGGCTCGGATATAAGGGTGGTCTTAAGCACATAGAGCAAGAACTGGGAATTTCACGAAAAGACGAAATCACAGGACTTGATGGATGGGATGCTGTGCGATTGTGGCATGAATGGGAAGATGGAAGTAAGGAAGCATTGGATTTGCTTGTTGCATATAACTCTGCAGATGTGGAAAATCTGAAGATACTTGCTGAGTTTGCTTATAATAACCTGCGTGCTCAGTGTTTACCGGTAATATAAACAGGGTGCGGCTCCCATCCGGCCACAACGAACGTGCCTGATTAAACAATCAAGCCATTGAGATGGTATCAGTCGAGTCCGCACCCATTTGACATTATGGCGGTTTTGATACATTAATTGGAGGGTGTCTATCCCATACATACAGAACCACTATCTTTTTGTGAGAGAATTGGAGCTTAATTACGCTCTCCAGTGAGAAATTCCATCTGTAACTTCAACAATGTGAGCTGTAAATAAAATTATCCTCACTGCTAATTTACCAGCCTCTTTATTTCTTTCTTTTACAATGCGAAACACCACACTGTTATACCTGATTGCCACGTCATGCTGACTCGATTCATCAACTCTCCAAATGTAAATGCCTGTTTTCAAGATAAATGATTCATATAAGCATCCTTAAACACGCTCTAAGCCTGAAAATAGATGGTTTCCAACCGAATGTGACGGGTAAACTTATGTTGGTCAAGTATGATGAGGTCAACTTGTTGACAATGTTTTGTGATGCTGGGCCGTGGGTAAACGAGCACACGATTGGGCATGGTGGCAGCCTGATTGTGCCAGGTTGGAGGTTAGGTAATGTCAGAGCAGGTTTCGCTGACGATTATTGCGATCTGTATGATATTAATCACGTTAGCAATCGTAGTAGTGTCTATTGCTTTGATTATGCTTGCGCTTCGAGTACGTAAGTCGGTTGCCACTCTCACTAATAGAGCGCAGCCCCTAATTACTCAGGCAACAGATGTAGCAAAGACTGCAAATGACATTGCTCAGAAAGTCAAAGCAGGTACAGAAGGTATAGTGGACAAGACTGAAAGGACCGTTGAGGATATCACAAGACGAGTCCATACAACAACGAATATTGTTCAGGAATCAATTAGTCCGCCTATGATCACACTTGCAAGTGTGGTAACAGGAGTATCACGAGGTCTGGAAGTCCTGACACAGATGAGAAAAAGAGGAGGTGACGGTCGTCATGCGCACTGAGAACCGGAATCTCTTGATAGGAACAATTATTGGAGCTGTTGTAGGGGGAGTAGTTACTGTGCTGCTTGCACCATCAGCAGGTGCAGATACAAGAAGAAAAGTTAAAGAAACGACAGGGCAAGTTACACAGAGAACTAAAGAGCTGAGAGAAAAAGCTCGCGAATATGTTGAAACAAAGAGATCGCAGTTGCAGGAAGCAATTGAGGAAGGTAAACGTGCTGCTGAACAGAAACGGCATGAGCTTGAAGCTGAAGTTCAACAGCAAACCCATGCAACTACCGGGAGAACTAGCTGAGTTTTCTCACAAATCTAGAAGGGTATATTGATGTGTTACAGTCGCTGACTGCACGCCTATTCCGCGTCAGATAGATTATTGGTGCGGATGATGCCGAGAGGCGACGTTAGGAGGGGGTGACCTCATGGCTGATGACAAGCCCGGACCGGATCCGGGATCTGAAGGAGCTCGGAAAATCGCTGAGGCCCATCGAGGCTCTCACGAGCATGACAAAGAAGGTGGATTTGCAGCAAACCCTGAGCTGGCTAAGGAAGCCGGTCGCAAGGGTGGCGAAGCCGTAAAGAAGAAATACGGTGCATCTTTCTACCGACAGATAGGTAAGAAGGGCGGAGAAACAGTCAAACAAGAGCGAGGGTCTGAGTTCTACGCTGAAATCGGCCGCCGAGGCGGTGAAATGCGGAGTACCCGCATGAAGGAACGCCAGGCTGCTGAGAAAAAGAAAAACGAGGAACAAGGTAAGTAATAACTCTGTATGGCTGTTTTGGATTCCACCTCTGAGGTGTAAGAGGCAGATATCTGCCTCTTACGCCTTTTGTGCATTTGTATCGCGACGCAGTCCAATAACCTGCATTGTTGCACCTACTACGAGTATAATACTCACCAGTGGGAATATCAGCTTTATATCCCAGCCCAGGCTGACAAATCCTTCAACCAGTGCACCGCCAATGAATGGAGCAAAAATCCCTCTAATACCTACTATAAATGCAAATAACGCTTGATAATGAGATGTTCGGCCTTCTTCTGAGAATGAAAGCACAGCGCTGAAATATGCCATTTCGATGCCAGCGTTGGTTATTCCTGCTATCAGATGAGCAGGTGCGAGTGCCCACCAATTCCAGGCAAAGAAATATCCCATGGGAACGAGAACTGCTAAATATACATTCACTACAGTTGCCCTTAGGGGGCTTCTCATGTCTATATATTTTCCCCAGTATATGTACGCGAACATCCAGGCAACATTTTGTCCGATAGTAAGCATTGCCAATTGTCTATATGTTAGCCCTAACTTGTCTGCCTGATATAAAGGATATACAGGAGAAAGTATAAGTGTGCCCAAACCATAAATAACGACTGATATAGCAAACCATCTAAAACCACGATTGTGCTTCAATATCGAAAAAGAAGAGTGTAAGAATTTGAGGGTAGAGCGCTTTGCCGCTATTTCTATGCTGCTTGGAGAAGGCGTTTTTATCTTCGAGAAAAAGTATGCTGACAATATTCCAAATACCGCGCCTAAAGGAAACAGCCATTCATACCCTATGGTTTTCATCATCCATCCGGCAATGAGGGTAGTAATCATCATAGAAAACGCGACCAAAGCCCTTACATATCCCATAATCCGTCCGCGATGCGCATCAGGATAAACATCTTTCATGACCGCTGCGTATGCTGGAGATGCTAATGAAGTAATGCAGTTGCCAATACTGACTATAAGCGCAAAAGATAAGGGAGTTGTCGCAAAGAGCATCAAGAAGAATATCCCACGGCCAATATACCAAGGCCAGACAACGAAGGGCATCTTTCGTTTGCCCTCCATTGCATTTGTAGATAGTAATGACAAGACATTCCCAATAAACAATGATGCCGTCATCAGACTGATGAGAAATGGGCTGGCATCAAGGCTCTTTCTGGCTATGAGAAGATAGAATGGCATAATAGTCCCAGTGAACAAACCTGCAAGAATGCTGGCCCATGCATCATACCTGTAGGCTTGGCGCGATTTGATTGGTACAGCCTTTTCAAATAAAACTTCCATACTACCTCAAAATAAAGGCTCCACTGGCCAGTGGAGCCTTTAGCAATTTATAATAATTTGCTATGCTTTAGTTGGTATCAAACGATATCTGTCTGATGCTCTCGATTCCACTCATTTGCATAATCTTTTGTCTAATCTCATCCGGTACTATACTATCAACTGATAAAACCATTACTGCACGTTTTGAAATCTTATCTCGACCTACATGCATACCACCAATATTGATACCCTGGTTTCCGAGGATTGTTCCGACTTGACCAATAATTCCCGGTTTATCTTCATGTGGCACGAACAACATAGTACCTTCCGGGACAAGGTCCATTCTATAGCCATCCACACGGACAATTCTCATCTCATTTCGCCCAAATATGGTTCCACTAATCTCTCTAACGCCTTTACTTGTTTTGGCGCGGATATTCACTAGAGAGGTAAAGTCATCGAAAGTGGCGGTACGGCTTTCTGTAACTTTTATATCTCTAGCTTCAGCAATCAGTGGTGCATTTACGAAATTGACTGTTTGACTCAGCATAGGTCTAAGAATGCCCACCAGTACTGCTCTGGTTATCGTATTAGTCTCTTCTTGTGCCACATCTCCACTATAGCATACATCAATGGAATCAAAATGACCTTCAGCAGTTTGCGTCAGGAACACTCCCATTCGCTCGGCTAATGTCAGGTAAGGTGCAATACGCTCCATAACCTCTGGAGAAACGGGCGGAATATTCACTGCTGCACGAGGCGGTTTTCCTGTGAAGTAATCAACCATTTGCTCGGCAACATCAATAGCTACCTTACTCTGTGCTTCAGTTGTAGATGCGCCTAAATGTGGAGTAGTGATGATATTAGATGCTTTAAGAAGTGGATTATCCTGCGATATTGGCTCTGTCGAGTATACATCAACAGCAGCTCCGGCAACTTTTCCGCTTTTAAGCGCTTCAGCTAACGCAAATTCGTCTATTATACCGCCGCGCGCTACATTGATTATTCGGATGCCGTCTTTCATCTTGGATATCTGTTCAGCACCGATAAGCCCTTCTGTATCTCTAGTCTTTGGCAGATGCAGAGATATATAATCGCTTTGCGCAAGCAGTTCATCTAAGCTCACCAATTGTATTCCCAGCTTTTTCGAGACTTCGCTGGAGAGATATGGGTCTTGAGCAATAACACGCATACCAAAAGACTGTGCGCGTTTAGCTACTTCTCTACCAATTTTACCTAGTCCAATTATGCCTAAGGTTTTATTGTAAACTTCAACACCAACATAGCTATTGCGATCCCACTTGCCTTGTTTCATTGATGAATCCGCAACAGGTATATTGCGAGATAATGCAAGCAGTAAAGCCATTGTCAGCTCAGCAGCAGCAATAGTGTTTCCTTCAGGAGAATTTACTACTACAATGCCATGTTGGGTAGCTGCCGGCACATCTATGTTATCAACCCCTACCCCGGCACGTCCAATTATCTTGAGGTTTTTAGCAGCAGTAATAACATCTGTAGTAACTTGGGTAGCGCTTCTGACAACCAGTCCGTCATAACAGCCAATCGATGTGATTAACTCATCAATTCCCAAGGAAGTTTTAACATCAACATCTGCTACTTTCTTTAAGATTTCTACGCCTTCAGATGATATCTTGTCTGCTACTAAAACTCTTGGCATGCCAGATGGCCTCCTTGATTCAAAGTAAATGGCTACTTGATATAATTATATATCCCACTTATACGAAAGATTATTCGACACCTTCAGTAAAAGTAGTAACAATAATGACTACTGCAATCATTAAGGCTGTGTTCCCATTTTAAGCAGTTTAACTGGTGCAAATAGTGGGAAACGAGAACACTGAAGGCAGTCTGGAGCACTTTTGTGCAGTATTTACATAAATGTTACATGCATGTTGTTACAATGTTGCACATTCTTGCTAGTGTATTATTGAGAAAAAAGTACCTGACTTGGCAGGCTGCCGTTATCAAGCTAACGAATCATAGTTAGGTGTTCAGGTTTTGCTCAAGTAGAGAGGCACACTTGATGCACTTCCGATTGCCGTATAACCAGGATTCGGATAATGTCAGCTTAAGGACTGCAAATAGAAGCAAATTGCATCTGGATGCAGGTGCTTCTTGCATAGTTCGGCGTAGGTACTCGTTTGATTATAACCTCAGTGCAAGAACAATGAATTGGGCTTGCACATTAGCCATTGTTGGCAACTCTCCGCAAGGAAGCAAAACTAAGCGGACGACAAGATCCGGCGTTATGCAAGCAATAATTCAACATTTGGACTTCCTGGGAATCCTGGAGCAGCATAGTAGTGGTATTGCTGTCAGTGCTGCTAGACAACTTAAAGTATCCCATTACAGGTAACGTCCAAATACAGGTAGTGCGGTGCAGGGAGACCGGCCGGGATGCCGGCTCACCTGATACCCGAAAAAAGAAGCATGGTGGCGGGGTGTAGAAAAGGCTGTAACACAGACCGGCTGAAAGGAGGCTGGAAAGATGGACAGCGAGGCTCTGGAACTGACTGAACAAGAACATGAATTCGAGTCAGAAGAGCGTGAACGCGTACCTGTAGTCACCGATTCTATGGACATGTACTTGAACCGGATTGGTAAATGGCCACTTTTATCTCATAAAGAGGAGCTAGAATTGGCCCGCCGGGCAAGGCTTGGTGACAATGAGGCAAAGCACCGTCTGGTTGAGTGCAATCTGAAACTCGTCGTTAGTATTGCCAAAATGTATGCTCGGTCCGGTGTTTCGCTGCCAGACCTGATTCAAGAAGGTAACATCGGCTTGATGAGGGCTGCAGAAACTTTCGACCCGAGCCGGGGATTTAGATTTAGTACTTATGCTGTAGCTTGGATTCGACAAGCAATAACTCGGGCCATTGAGCGCCAAGGACGGACTATTCGAGTTCCAAGTTATGTGATACAATCCATTAGGAAACTCCACCGGATCGAATCGGACATTATGAGCGAATGCGGTAAGGAGCCAACTATTGATGAGCTTGCCAAAAGAGCAAACCTGTCCAGGGAACAGGTAATGAAGCTGCTGGAGGCATCTGAAGGGCTGGTTTCTCTCGATGACTGCGTTAAAGATAGCGGTGCAACCGCTTTGTTGGAAAGGCTCACGGATGCTACCGCTGAAGATCCTGAAGTAGGAGCTCTCAAGAGAGAATGTGAAGAGTTTGTTGAAAAGCTCATTGCTTCCCTAAGTCCGCAGGAGAAGCTGATTATTGAGAGACGCTTCGGGTTGACAGATGGTGATACAGCAACCTTACAGGAAATTGGACGCCAATTGCATATCACCAGAGAGAGAGTCAGACAACTGGAGACGAGAGCCCTCAAAAAGCTGCGTATAGCTGCTACCAGAAACCGTCTGGAGGGCTACTTCGTTAGTTAATGCAATAGGAGAGGGTGTGGGAAGATGATTGATTTATCTACTGAGCAGGTGGCACTCAGCCTAAACGATCAGGAGGTACTATCTAGACTCACAG
This sequence comes from Armatimonadota bacterium, assembly GCA_029551395.1. Classification (GTDB taxonomy): domain Bacteria; phylum Armatimonadota; class UBA5829; order UBA5829; family DTLH01; genus JAKPFN01. The sequence continues at coordinate 36,019 of JAKPFN010000022.1, forward strand.
AAAGGGAACGAGAGATACTGCGGCTGATTTTCGACGGTAAGTGCTCTAACGAGGTTGCCAGCATCCTTTGTGTGAGTAAACGAACCGTAGACTTTCATCTTGCTCGTGCTTATGTCAAACTGGGAGTCTCAAACAGGTTCCAAGCTTTCAAACGTGCGCTTCAGCTTGGAATTATTTCATCTTGACAGGCATTTATAACAAGATTACTTTTTCAAAACGCCCTGAAACTCTGAAGACTAATATCCGGTCCATCAACCGTGTATGATGGAGAGATCGAGAACGTTAATATCCTCGTTGGCGGTTAAACACGTTTATCATTGGCTGCCCTTCTTCAAATGCGTTCAGATTCTCCCTGAATACCTCAAACGCGCGTTCCGAATAACCGGAAAAAGATCCTGCCACGTGTGGCGTTATGATTAGATTCGGCAGATCCCAAAGCGGATTATCGTGCGGTATTGGCTCTTGTGTGAACACATCTAGTGCTGCACCTGCAATCCAGCCTTCACGAAGAGCCTGTATTAACGCCTGTTCGTCTATCATTCGGCCTCTCGCAACATTTACAATGTATGCAGAAGGCTTCATCAGCTTGAGTTCTCGTTCTCCTATTAGTGCCTGCGTATCTGCTGTAAGCGGTACTATTAAAACCACGTAATCTGCTTGCTTCAGCACAATATCCAGCGCCGTTGGCGGTAGTACCTGGTCTACATAATCCAACTGGCCCTCAATTGTCCTTTTTGTGCCAATTACCTTCATCCCCAAACTCTTACAGAGTCTTGCAAGCTCAGTACCGATTTTGCCAAGACCAACAATGCCTGCTGTTTTATCTGAGAGATTATCAGCAAATGGTGCAATAACAGCTCTGTCGTATACATGCTGCTCCTGATTTCGAATCGCGGTATGTATCCTTCTCGAAAGCGCAAGCATCAGTCCCAGAACATGTTCTGAAACGGCTGTTCTATGTATCCCGGACATTGTAGTAATAATGATGTCACTTTCAAGCAGTTCAGGAAAGATTGTATGGTCTATACCGGCACTTCCAAACTGAATCCACTTCAACTTCTTCGCACGAGCAAACATTGCCGGCAGGATTCTGTAGCCAATCATTATATCAGCATCTTGAATTTCGCTAATCACACTGTTAGTATCGCGGCAGACTACTGCCTTATGCCCTCTTGATTCAAGTTCACGGATGGCTAAATCTACATAACGATCGACAATGAGTGCATCTTCGAGATGATGCGCTACCCAGAATACAGCCTTCATCTTTTGAGCTGGTCTATTCGTCATCTGTTAAGGTCTCCAATTCTGGTAATGTGCGTATTATCTCTTTTACACGGGCTACTGACTCAGCAGTAACTACTACACAATTAGCGCCAGAAACCACTTCCTTTCGGACAGTTGTATCATCAAGAACTTTTGGCTTCTCTGACGAGCTTAGGAATGATACTTGCTCACTGGCTGCATACTTATGTATAAAGCTCAACAATCCTTCATCCAGATTATCCAGTATCAGATACAGCTTCTTACCTGCTGACAACGCAAGGAGCATCTGAAAGGCCTCTACGTGCAGATTGAGCAGGTCAGCGCGATTATGCATCGCCTCGATTGAGGCGAAATCGTCAAATTGAACTATAAGAGCATCTGCACCTTGATTGATTGCAGTCTCAACTTCATCTACTGAGGCTGCTAGTGCCATAACAAGGACTACACGTCCATCCAGTGTTTTGGCTGGAATGTGTGCAGATTCTAGAAAGATGCGATTAGAACTCTGTGTTGAAGTTTCTGATTGGTACCTGACGAACGTCTGAACATCAGGATCGATGTACACCGTGCCCTGGTTAGCATCAAGTATAGCAATCTGCTCTCCTTGGACAGACTGCATAAGGTTACTTATGCCCGTGACACAAGGTATGGTCAGAGGAAGCGCCGGTTCATCATTTCCCTGAGCAGCAATTCCTACTGTGCGGACTCCTGGTATCCTTATAGCAGAGCCAACAGCCAAGAGGTCGCAGGCAATCACTACTTCGGTCCAGTCAGCTTCAATGAGTCCCATCTTTAGAGCTTTCAGCCCTCGACTCAACACGCTTTGAGGCACTCCTGATAGCCCGTTAGAAACATCGATGGGTATTATAGTGGCAATTACGATCCCAGGTGTCTTTGGAATCCCTTGGAGTTCGATCATTGGCTGCTACTCCTGCTTTTCCTCTTCTTCCGCAGGAGTCTCAGTAGTATCATCACCCTCAATTTCTTCTTCAAGATCGACTTTTACCGTAGCACTGCCGTTCTCAGCCTCTATCCATTCAGATCCTTCTTTGAGTGACATTCGTACAGTGCCTTCTGATGAGAACGTTTGCCCTTTTTCATCCTTAACGAAGACGCCGCCAGTTAGGGTTAGATGCTCCTCGTTGACGTCATAGACAGCTTTCTTTGCAATACCGACTCGATCCTTTTGTACAACCTTTATATTGCCTTCTGCAGTGGCGATTTTCTTCCGATAAAGATATTCTACTTTGTCACAGGTCATAGTAGTTGGCTGTGTAAGATGTTCACGGATAGTTTCCGGGTCGTTTTCTGACTGTTGGTTTGAGGATTTAGGTTTGGCTACCAGCTTGACTCCCCCATCAATGACACATTTTCGTTCATTAAGGTAAGTAGTACCTTTTGGCCCGGTGATTTCATTTTCCGGATCAGTAATTTTGAGATTCCCTTCCATCACAACAATCTTGGTTTTTTCAGTGTAGACAGCCTTATCAGATGTGATAGTGACATCGCCATACTTGACAACCACATTACCTGTTATGGTCCAAACCTGCTCGCCCTTCTCCCCTTGGCCTTTCCAGTGGTCACCATTCACAGTGGCAGTCTCCGGTTGTTTCTTATCTGACTGCTTATTATTCTGTTGTGCGTCTACAGGCCATTCTGTAAATACCATGAGAATAGCTGTAGATACCATCAAAACCAAAATAATCCGTACACCTAAGACTCTAAGGTGTTTCATTCTTCACTCCTTACCACTTACCTGAACCATAGTAACCCGAATCACGGGATTTCAGATACACTCACAACTAACTTTGCTTTTTTCAGTGTAACATCCCGATTCTTGGCATCAAGTAAAAGATCTTGTCCTACCAAACTGCTTTCTTCAGATGTCAACTTCACAGTTCCTGGACACCTAAGCTGGCTTAAATATGCAGACCATAAAGCTTTATCTGCTTCTGCTTTATACCCGTGTATTGAAGCGACTTTTACACCTTTCGATACTTCTACGTTACCTGTTGAAGCATCATAGACAGCCTTCCCTGCTGAAACTGATGCCACAACCTTGTTATTATCGAAGAGCTTTCCATCTCTAATGGATATAAACTCTGTGCGGTACCTGCCCCGGGAAACGCTGGCTTTATCTGCAGCAAAGCTCCAGGTCTTTTGTCCATCTGAGCGCCCTACTATCTCTACGTCTTCTAATGCCAAAACAATTTGAGGATTTCCTACCAATGAGCTTTTTATGACGTACGGAGAATAGCCTCTCAGCATGTAAATCGATACAGCTAAGCCGCATATTATCAGAATTGCAATAATGGGAGCAATATACTTTCGTTTGGATGATATAGTAGGCATATCAAATTAAGACTCCCCCTGATGCAATTCATCAGGGGGCATTCTATAGCGCAAAATTACTAATTTCTATTGTGGACAGGCAGGTGGAAATGGTGGAGGGTTATCTGCATTCATAAGCATGATAGTGCCTAGAGAAGTCTCACCTTTTGGTATCAAAGGCAGTTCGATGCATTTTGCATTCTGCACTTTGTTATTTGCCCTACACCAGAAGTCGAAATATCCAGGTGATGGAGTGGCATTCCTGCCATCTATAGAAAAAATCCGCACAACCGGCGCTGTACTCATTTCAAACCTGAACTGGCCTTGGCTATTTGTTGTTGTTTCAACCGTCCCAATCTTAACCTTTGCACCCACTACAGGTTTGCTGTTATTGGAATCTTTAACAAATCCTGTAACCACGTAAGAATTCTGGTTTACCGGAGGATTTTCGCCACCTCCGCCTCCACCTCCACCGCATCCGATTACCAAGGCAGCGACTATTGCCAGTAACACTATCACTACCGCATTTCTTTTCATGCTTTTGATATCTCCTCCCGGCGATGGACCCGGTTACTTCAGACCGGGAATCGCCCTGCAGTATCTGCAGCAGCTATTTGATTATATGTCATAGAATCGCCATCAAGCAACTGCTACTGCCGCTCAAGCGTCAGATTTACAGTAATTACCTTAGTCAAATCTTTGATGGCTACTTGTTGTGTCTTTGTGATAAATCCTGCCTTGGCCGCACGGATTTCATAATTCCCAACCGGTGCCCAAAACTGGTATTTACCATCGCTTGCTGTGATCATTTGGTCATATTGTGTTGTGCCTGCGAACAGGCTGACCGTCACTCCTGTTGCATTAGACGCACCACTCAGGGTTATTGTTCCTTGTAAAGTCCGCGGTGTTTGATCAGGTGGGTCTCCACTTGTAGGAGCCATACGAATAGGTTCAGGAAGTGTATTTGCTCCTGATTTGATTGTGATATTTTGGGATGAGATCTCGTAACCAGCAAGCTGCGCTGTGAGTACTCCAGGCCCAGTCGATAAACCTTTTAGGATAAAAGAACCGTCTGTACCTGTCGTTGTGTTAACAGACCCAATTGCCACACGAACGCCTGAAAGCGGCGTTTCCGTAGCCCCGTTAATCACAGTTCCGGTTAGACTGGTGCTTGAGCCTCCTCCTCCGCCACAGCCAGAGATCATATAGACTAGTAAGAGAACCAATGCCAAAAGTAAACAGTTTCTCATCTGTATATTCCCTTTGAAATTACCTTGCGATTAACAACGGTCGAACGGCCTTGACCATCTCGCCATCTTCAGCAACAGCAGTCATTTGCAGCACATACATCCCTGACGGAACAACCTGTCCAGAATCATCTCGTTTGTCCCATGTTAAAGCATTGATTCCTGAGCGGGTAGGTCTACCAGGCTCAAGTCTCCTTATTACTCTGCCTGTTGGTCCGAGTATTTCCGCAGATATTTGCGCATCAGATGTCAGGTTATAGCTAACTGATACACTAGACCCTCTCATTGGATTCACCATAAGGCCAGTAATCATTAGCCGTGAAGTGGGAGAAGTATCCGCCACAATAGTAAGTCTTCGCGGACTTCCATCACCTGAATTGAACCTGTAGCTGGATGTTGTCCGCATATATTGACTTCGACCTGTAGATTGATCCAGTATCGAAAGCCGGTAATCTTTTGGCACCTGAATAATATCCTGCCACTTGATAACTACATCCTGATTTGGCTCGGTCGGTGAGACGACAAGGTCCCAGGATACCTTGGAAGTTCCGATACCGCGCGTATCGACAGCGCATACATCCCCTGCCCTTCCAGGTATTTGAGCTGCCATCATTATAGATTCGCCAAATGGAGGCGGTGCTTCAGCATCAAAAGCGTTATCAAACCCCTCAGTTGCTCCTGGCGAAATACCAAGCGTAACATTACTTACAGAACCATCTGGAGAGACAGCCGCAAGCTTCATAGCCCATCCGTTACCGGACTTGGACTCTGTTCCGGCACCAACAGCCGGGATGCTCGCGGCTCTGCTGGTATACTGCGGACCAGGAACAATGAGGACTGCTCCATCTGGAGCATTACACTTTATCCAATAACCTTCCCACGGTGCCAGACTTGTTGCTTCTGTATAACCGGTGTTAGGCGTATACCTCCATATCACTTTGCCAACAATCCCACTGGCCCAGGCCTGAGCAAAAGTAACAGGTTCATCATTGCCCTTCTCTACCATAAGCGATGAAACAGCGACAGGGCTTTCGAATGGCCCACCAATCTGGTTCCATCCGTTCACCAAGCCGATTCTGTAGCGCCCAGTTGGGTCAGGAACCTCACCGGTAACCGTTACCGTCGTAGTAGACGGGAATTTTACCCAGTAAGCTCTTCCAGGAGCAAAAGGAGGTGTTCGTGGATACATCTCATACTTGTAATTCGATGTCAAGGTCGGGTTCCATCGTGCCAGGAGTAGTTGGTTGGCTGGGATAGCCGGGCCACTTGCACCTTGAAGCGCCTGCGCCTGGTCCTGCATATATGTGGTCATAGGCACTGACATCATCTGAACACCTGCGGTGTATGTATGCGTAAGTGTTTTCGCAGCAACAGGCGCGTTGATAATCGCAAGATACGAACCAGGACCGACATTAGCAACCTTCGTAACGGGACTCCCGGTAGTTGGACTGTAAGTTATTGTCATCTTGCTGAATAAGTCGAGGCTCAATGCTTTTCCAAACGCACCATTTGTAACAGTAGCTGTTGTGGATGGATTTGCATCAAGCACAGCAGATATTGACCCGGAATTCCCTCCGACTATAATACCAAGCAATGTATTTGGATTAGCTGAAGTTCCAGCCAAGCCAGCCGGGAAGTAAATTCGCCTTGTTTCCGGCCCGATTGTGAAGTCAATTGCTACGCGCTGCGCTCCGCCCATATTGGAGGGATAGAATGTAGGTGTGACATATCCTTCACCAGCTTCGATCGGGACAACTTCATACTGACTGGAAACAAAAACATCATTCTGGTATTTATAATCCCAATAAACCGGGTAGACAGTGCCCTCAAGCGGAGTCTCATTACCCGTAGATGTAGTATTGTAGTGAATAAGGAAAACAGGCAGTGAGTAGCCACCCGATGAATCTTCAACATCTGGTGGGAAAGTAAACGCATAGAGCTTTTTCCCAATCGAGATGCTTGTATCAAGAACATACTGCCTTCTGAACCACTCATTGAAAGGCAGGGCTTCAACTGATGGAGTAATTCCGGCAGCTATACCTTTGAGTGCAGGCACATTTCCTGCAATTCCAGGGTTTCCAGAAAGCTGCTGATAATATGCCTCATTAAACAGTTTGAAGAATGACTGTCCATCAGTGCGAAGCCTCTCTATATACACCTTGAGCCACGCAGTAGAGGACATTCCCAGCCTTGGGATAATCATCCCGCCAAATTGTCCACCACCCTGAAGACTATCAACCCACGATGTCATAAAGGTATTGTTCGATAGCGGTGGTTGATTCAACACTTCATAGTTCGGCATCAGGTAATAGAAAGCATCACCAAGAGTACGTCCAACAAAGTCCATCTGTGATAGACCTGACGCCGGCTGCTGGGCTATTTTCTTGTCTATTTCCTCACCGGCAACAACCGCGGCCGCTCTGGTAAAGCCTTCTTCCCATGCATCATAATTGAAAGCAGCAGTGTCATGGAACGCATGTATCATCATGTGAAGGAAGCTGCGCTCAAGGCTGACGTTGCTGTTGTACCGCCATAACTTAATCTGTGGCTGGACGCTGCTTCCCGTGATGTATACTCCGCCAAGAAGAGAGTCCTTCTCAGTTTGCGTAGTATCATTTACCACATTTACAGTAATTGAACGCGCAGGAGCGCCGTATACCTGCACAACTATCGGATAAGCAATCTGCACGAAGGACTTCAGGAGTGCTTCATCAGATGCAGACCAACCAGTATATGTAAACGTGATAGTACCGCCGCCGTACGCCCGCGAAGCTCGGCCAGGTATATCAAATGTACCACCGGATTGTATTAATACAGTGGCATACATCTCCGGGTCGACATCAGGACGTATCAAACCTGCTTCCTTCAGCTTAGATATCTGCCTGGAAAGTGGATTTCCAATTGCACGAGTTGAAACACGCCCTAATGCAGCCGAAACAGCAGCTTCTACTGCTGCGGGATTGGTCGGGTCTGCAACATCGACAACAATTGCATTCTGTGGGCCGTTCGAAATCGTTTCAAACGGCACGTTAGAAACGTTGTAGTAACTTGCTGCATCTGCAGGCTGGTATAAACCAGCAACTACAGCTAGCACGGTGACTGTAATAGCTAATATTCGCAAGATCATCATCACTCCTGCTATGTATTACGACAAAGCTGACTGCCTCGTTCCGTTTACTTCAGCAAAAGGCTTAACGGGCAACAAATGAGTGCAGTGCAGATATTGAAAAAGCGTTTCCGTAGTCGAAGTCCGAATCATTTGATGCAATGACTACCCACCAGTATGTGCGTCCTGGCACTAACTGAATATCAGGTTCTCCGAAGGCAACCGATGTTCCACTGATAGACTGCGAGCCTGCCCAGGAAGGCAGATGGTCAGGCCGTGCAGGATCGCCTTCCGGTGTAAACATTGCATCCATAATCGGATACTTCTCATAAATATAAACCTTGTAACTCCTTGCTCCACTCACAGGATTCCAGCTAAAAGTAGGTCTGGAACTGGATATCTGTGCATTGTTTGCGGGAGAGACTGCAGTGAGTTTCCCAAGTGGAGTAACGGATGTTGGATATGTCATGTCGCTTTCAGCTTCTGGGTTGAACCTGTCGTATTCGTCCAGATAACTGGTAGTAACCGAAGAGACGCCATACCAGTAAGTAACACCAGCAGTAAGTATGTCACTGGTATCAGAATAGCTGATTATCGCAGGATCACGTAAGAAATCGATTCTGAATCTATCATTTTGTTGTAGCTGAGGTGTAGTACCCCGATAAATAGTAAATCCTGCATGATTTACTGGCGGATCAATCCCGAAATAATCATGCCAGATGGAATACCAAACTACATTGTTTTCAATAATCGAGCCTGCAGGCGCCGCTCGCCCGGATTTCTTTTTCAAAGCTATTACTTTGCGACTTTTTTCTGATATGCAAGACTTTATTGCATCGTAAGCATCATTCTCAGCTCTGCTGGTAATCACTTTCGGCACGGTATAAGAAACCGCGTATATTGCATCCGGGTCTGTCCATCCTACAGGAACTTCTGGGGTAACGTCAGTAGAGCTTTCAAGCTTGAAATGAACTGAGGTTACATAACCGCCAGCAACAGTCGCTGTCTTTAACTCGTTATCGTATCCTCTGGGATCTCCTGACATACCTGCAAAGGATGCAATAACGTCGTAAAGGATTTCTTCTTTGACACCGTTTACAGTTATGCTGGCAGGGAGATTATCTATAACATATCTGCCATTACGATCCGCAATAGCAACTTTACTGATTACAGATGCCTCATCCGCTGGCCTGTCTTGAGGATATCTTGCAATTGCTATGACCCGAGCACCTGATAATGATTGGTTGCTGGGGTTCGTAACTGTTCCCTCGATGTCTCCTAACTCATCCCAAGGACCAATCACGATATTCATGCTGGCAGTAGGACCATCAGAGTATACATCAACTGCTCTAGTCCCGTACCATTCTTTGCCATCAATAATTGCGCTGGCTTCAATGTTATATGATCCTGCAAGTACATCTGAAATCTTATACGTTCCATTCATCAGAGATTTAGTTGAATACTGGTTGTCAATTGTGACAACAGCTCCTGGTATAAGATTCCCTGCTACATCAGTAACAGTGCCAGATAATGTACCTCGGCTCTTACTGGTACCATTACCGCCGCATCCTGACAGCATAACTATGATAAGTAGTGCAAGAAGTAACGCAATTCTTTTCATGATAGCCACTCTCCAATCTGGTGGTAGTAAACCTGTTGCCGGCTTGTAAGTCAAACAGAGCTGTCTTGCATAATTATTGATGACGAGATTACTAGCGGAACCTTGCCCCAATCTGAGCATTCAGCATGTTTGCGCGGTAATTGTTTCCTGGGTTTTTGACGTCATCATAGTTGATAATCCGCCAGTCGACTTTTAGCCCTAGAATTTCATTTAGTGGGTATTCGATACCTACAGCATAAACGGATTTATTATTATCAATCATCCCAAAAGTGCTCGTATTTAGATATTCAGCAAAAAGATACTTCCCGCCACCTATGTCTCTGCGCAGGATTGCACTTATGCTTTTCATATTTACCGTGCTGTCTCGGTAAGCGTACATTGGGTCTGTGGGGTCTACATTGCTGAGTAAGGTGCTGGACAACATCTTTTGGTAGTTGATATCAAGTGTATACTTGTCAATTGGGCCAGCGCTCAGAGTCAAAAAGCCAATCCGGCTGGACATATCTCCGCTCGAACCAATAAAGCTTCCATTTTGCCTGCTCGAATGCGCTCTAAGCGTGAGTTTTTCAACAGGAGTATAACTGAAGCCTAAATCCGTTCCTGTAACGGTTGTATTGGTGTTGTTTTCACCTTCCGAGTAGTTGTAATTGAAGCTCGAGTCAAAAGAAAACTTCTTTGATGGCGCCCAACCGATATTAATCATCCTCATTGTGGACTTCAGCCCGAATGAAGGTAAGTATCCGCCAGCCGGATAACCCCATCCTGAACTTCCAGTAACAGGATAACCTCCATAATTGCTTCCAACACCGGTATAAGGCGTGTCATAGTGCCCACCTGAATCAGATATGCGATAAATCGCAGCCACATTTACCGAATCAATAGGCGTATAATTGGCAGTAAACTGATAGTTGCGAGCGTTAGTCTTTGCTCCATTCGAATTATTAACGTTACTATATGAAATATCTGAAATTAACGAAAACCTGTGCCCCGGTAGATAACGCAGGCTTAATCTGGATGTGTCTACAGAATTGCTGGATTTGACCAATGTTCCATCGTAAGGAGATAGTTGGACTTCATCTCTGGATGACCGACTGATCTCACCGCTAATCCCCAACTTATTTCTGCTCCAGTTCATCGTCAGAGCATCAGTCGACATAGAGTCGCTGTCAGTCCCGCCAGAACTGTTCATCCTGGTACTGGTTAGCCTTAATTGAGGCAGATTTTTATCCGGCTTCCATTCAAATCCGTTGACCGACTGTGTGGTTGTATAGACAATATCAGTGTCGGGACTAGTAATTCCGAAGGTAAATGGTGGACGCTTGTATCTGTCAAACCTTGAGAACCAGGATAACTGCTCGTTAAAAGCATATCGCATGTCGATGCCGCCGCCACGTTCATTTCTAAAGAAACCAGCGCTTTCAACAGAGGCATAATTCTCGCCAATATTCTTAAAAACTGCAGTCAAGTTAAGTTTGCCGTAATTACCAACTGCTCTTAAAGATGTTGCTGTGCCGCCGTTTTTGCTTCCTGTATAATCTTTGTTAGACTTGGCAAATTGACCAGAGACTGTAAGGTTGTCTGACAATCTATACGATGCATCAAGCCCCATCACGCTTCGGTCGCTGGAAACAGCATTTTCTCCTCGTGGAATGTAACTTACAAGGATGGTAGAACTAGACGGTATCGGACGGTTGAACAGGATGTAGTGCAGGGAGTAGTTGATTGTATAATCGACAATTGGTGACTGCAGTATTCCGTCCACCTTTACTGTAACACTGCCTTCGACTGGTATATAGAGCAGTTCATACGGAAGACTGAGACTATTGTTGCCGTGGAAAGGCTCAGTTATCTCTCGTCCTAGCCCGGAAGACTTGTCAGAAGCCTGGGTAAGGTAGGTAAATCCAACATTACCGCCTTTTCCAACGGGAATATCAGACCTGAGACCATAAATTGACCCAGCAACGCTGTTGTAACCTTGGGTTTCGAAACTGACTGTTATCTGAGATGTGCTTGGAACGATGAACCCATCGCGGAAAATCAGAATTCCGGCAAAAGCATCGAATGTATAATTAGGCATTCCCGTAGCATCTGACCTCGGGATTTCAGTTTCATCAACTTTCACACGTTCGCTGCCATCGATTATTTGCGATGCTCCTAAGTAGTAAGGCCCGGGAGTGTTGTTACCTGTTAGAGTAACAGTCCGTGCAGCAGCTTTTATCTTGGAAGCTATGGCAGTCACTTTAGCAAAGCCGAAATCGTGTGCAATTGTTGCACCATGAATCCTCTTCGCAAACGGAATCAATTCGTTGCCGGTTAACGATGCAGTTATATCTCCATACGCCGCACGAGTGCTCTTTCGCTCGTAATTGAATACCATCGTTCGTTCGTTTGGGTTCCATCTGTTGTTAGAGAGTGTTGCTGTAACAGAAAGTCCGGGGAGCAACCTTCCGGTTACCGTGAGATTGGTCTCATTCCGATACTGAGGACTAAACCCGTAGTTATCATCAAAGAACATATCGCGGCTGCCATCGACAGACAGCACCTGAAGCCCGTATGTCTTTGTTCCGGTAATATCAAGGCGGTCATCAACGCGATGCCACAAAGACTCACCATAAATGGATGTGCAGGTGGCAAGCAACGCTGCAATCAATAAGAAGGAGATTATCTGCTTAACCATGGTATATAAAACAAGTGCTCGACATCGAAGCAGGGTGAACAACTAGTTAATTATTTGACTTGACTGCCCGAATCAATGTTCCTCATAGACCAATGAGGCTGCAGGCAAGGTCAGCATTCTCAAGTGCTGCAGTCCTGAGCTTTTCTACTTCAACTACAGCTTCCTTGACCATTATATCGCGATGCTCCCACACATCAAGGATTCGGCCTTCAAGGTCTGTTGCTGTAAGGTCATCTATACTGAGGATATCTTTCTGTTTCATTACATGCAGAAACGATTCTACTTTAGGGTCGTATGCAATACCCATCATAGGCACACCCATGGAAGCTGCAAACATCAGTGCGTGCAGCCTCATGCCCACAACAAGCGACATCTGCCCCACCACAGCAAGCATTTGAGAAGGAGAGAGCTTCGCAGCAACTACTGCAGCAGGTACATTCATTTGTGATGCCAACTGTACACTTAGTCCCCTATCCTGATCTAGCTGCATCGGCAGGAAGACAAGAGCAGCCCCGATCTTCTTAGCAGCAACCTCCAGTCCTGTAGCAATCGAAGGAAGCCACTGCAGTTGGTCCTTCCAGGGGCGCATCGATATGCCAATCAATGGCATTTCGGTTTTGACACCCGACGCTTTTAGTATCTCTACTGCTTCATCTAAACTGACAGGTTGTATTGCAAATGAAGGATCTGCAGTGACACGAATCTCTGGGCGGTTTACACCCAGTGCTTCAAGATAAGACTTGGACTCGAAATCTCTTACGGTAATATAATCCACCAGATTGAGGATTTTTGCAGTTACAGTACGTGCTGTTAATCCCGTAATAGGACCAATCCCCTGCGCATAAACCATAACTTTTTTCTTCATGCGCTTTGCGAGCCAGATTACGCTGAGGTAATACCCGAGGGAACGTGAACTGGTTACATTTTGAAGAAGGCTTCCTCCTCCAGAGACAAGAAGCTCACTTTCTTTAAGGGCTGCAATCAGCTCACCCATCGCCATACGATTAACTGCCTTGACCCCATGAAGCTCAGTAGTATGTTCTGGATTACCGGACAGCACTAGAATGTCCGCCTTTGGACATCGCTCACTAAAAGATCTGATAATTCCGGCAAGTACGGCTTCATCTCCTGCATTACCAAAGCCATAATAACCGGATACTGCGACTGTAGCTACTTCTGCACCCCCACCTGTTTGCGACCAGAGTCTTTGGACGCTCGTTTATGTCCTGCATCTCCAGCAGGGCGTGAGAATATTATCAGAAGAATAACCCCTATGGCAAGTCCAAGAGCTGCGCCAATAATGCTTCTCAACACAGAAATTGCGATTGGAGTGTGAATGTGGCAGAATGTGTTGAGTAAAGATACTTCTCCAATTGTCCCGACTACCAGCAGCACCGCAGCCAGATTCCTTCGCCCACCAAGCGCAGCAGTTATACCTAAGAACATTGCAGGATGTCCTATTAGAAACTCTTTAGTGCGTGGCCGGACTACAAGCAGCGTATCAAGCATTGCTCTTATCTTCAACTCAAGTCCCGATACACCAACTCCAGGTTCGTTGCCTGAACGCGCAAGTAAAATCCCAACCATACCTATCAAGATAAATGCAAGTGCTGCCTGCCAAAACAGCACCGGTTGTTCAGCAAGACGTTTAGCAGCAGAGACCACACGTTCTTTTTGCTCATTCCAGGTACCGCTCCCCCATCCTATTCCTGAAGCAAGCATGAATGCCGCAGCAACTATCGGGATAAGATGGGCCATTTTAACCCCTGAAAACTGGTCGATGCGAAGCATAAACTCTAATTTGCTGAGAAGTCCAGCTACTATGAGCCCTCCTGCTCCGGTAATGATTACTACACCAGTAAATCTGACGATAGCATTCCAAAGATTGCTCCTGATAGGCTTGTTATCAGGTGTATTCGGTGTGTTGGAAGCAGCATGCAACACTGCCAGAGAAGGGAATATAATGGCCGTGCTAAATGCTACAAGTTTAAGCCCGATTGGGATACCCGATGCTGCCAAGCTGGCAAAAATAACAGCTAGAAAAGCAAATCCAAACCACACCAGTGAAGCTTTTAACCTGACTAGGGACAGTATGAGTAGAATCGCGCCGCCAGCAGCTCCAACAGCCATAAGTATAACAGCAGGAATCGGTACTGAAGGGTCATCGAAAATCCTGGCAGGCTTAGCGCCCATCCCTTCACTCTCAAGATTACTTGCAATGGATGTTATGTAGTCTGCATTCTTCTCGAGCGAATCAGGGTCACCAAAGTCGAACATCCTCACATAGATGAGCCGGATATTACGTTCCTTTGCTGCCTTTTCGAACCGTTCAACCGCTGTAGGCTGGTCGAGTCCTCCCATCTCTGCAGCGGTTATACTATGCACCCGGATCATATTCGGCAGCATCTTGGCAGAAAGCCTTCCGTCGCCTTTTTGTCTAGCAAACTCCACTGACCCGTAGATAATATTATGCTTTTTAAAGACTTCTGCTACTTCATCAATGCCGCCCCGGAAGCCCAATACCTCATCACCTGCGAAGATTACCTTCCGAATACCATTCTGTGCCAGTAGGGCAGCCGAGCGCTCGATATCATCCTTATCCTGGTCTGGATAGCTGATAAGTCGGGCAACTACAGGCATACCAACGGTTGATGCTGCAGAAACAGCCTGCTCAGGAAGTCCCACCGGTAAAGAAAGCACGTAGTCAGGTTGTGCTTTTGTCCGGACAATCGCTGCTGTTCCTGAGGCTCCACCTGGATTAATCATCTCAATATCAAGCCCGGTGGAACTCAATGCGTCAATCATTTTATGACTCAGTCCGAGTATCACAGTTTGGCTGTCATACTGCCCTGGCCTGCCAATCTGCACACTTCCTGATGCTGCCAAGTCTGCGACTGTAGTCTCCTGGACTGCAAGACTTGATGCACCAGCTTTTTTAAGACGCATCAGCGTTTCTTCAACCGTCAGCCCGGAAGCACCGGCAAGTTTCACGGTTTCCGCATAATCAATGGCTATCTCGACAGCGCGGTTATTTGTTTCGACCTTGTACCGCTGTGAAAGTGCCCATGCAGCGCCAATGACACCAAGGGCAAGCATTAAAGTGAGAAATCTATTCTGCTTGAAAACCATTAATCTTCGTACCAGGACCTTCTATTACGAGGTTCATATCTATAACTTGGGTAGTTTCTTACCAGTCTACGCCCACCAAAAAGCAATATACCTACTACACCTGCAACAAATCCGCCTATGTGTGCCCAGTATGCCACACCACCACTGCCTGGAGTCATTCCAGTGCCTTCGATTGCACTAAAAACTTGCAGGGCAAACCATATTCCCAGTACAACTACGGCTGGAACAGCTATAGTTGTTATGAAAAACAATAGAAATACGAGTACAATTACACGATGCTTTGGAAAAAGCACCAGATAAGCACCTAGCACCGCAGCAATTGCACCACTCGCACCAACCGTTGGAACTTGAGAGTTTATGTTAAACAGAATATGTGCACAAGCAGCAACTACGCCGCCCATCAGGTAAAAGAACAGAAACTTTACATGGCCTAGAGCGTCTTCGATGTTATTTCCGAATATCCATAGATAGAGCATGTTGCCGCCAAGATGCAGCCATCCGCCATGTAAAAACATCGATGTGATTATAGTCAACCACACCGGATTCGGTGAGCTGTGAGGAACTATTTCCCCTCTAATCACTGCTGGAAGATCTTCGCCGGTCACTATTTCTGCTGGAATCATGCTGTATCCCCACAGATTACCGCGAAAATCCTGGGCGCCAATGCTATCGATAATGAAAAACAGGACATTCAGTGCTATAAGCACATAGACTACATATGGAGTAGTGCGAGTTGGATTTTCATCTCTGATTGGTATCATTCATTATCCTCCACCCACCTACCACCCGGTAGATTCTATCACAATGGTACCCTGGTGTAAAACATCAACAGTCACACGAACAGTCAATATTTGTACTAATAAAAGGAGGAGATTTCTGCTTATTCTAATAAGTATTCTCTATATTATTAACTTTCTTGGCAGCCAATTGAGTACCTTAGATATCAATAAATCCGCATTTAATCCTGATAACACCAAAGATTCTACTGAACAGGCTATCGAGATATACCGTCTTCTTGCAGAAACCTCTTCAGATATTATCTGGCAGATGGATATGGACGGACGGTTCACTTATATGTCTCCTTCAGCAAGGCGCTTTGGTTATGAGCCAGAGGAATGTATTGGAAAATGTCCTACAGAATTCCTGCCGCCTGATGGCTGGGATTACTACGACTATAGAATGGCTCTGGACCGTGAAGATCCTACTCCTAGAAGATACGAAATACGAGTAATCTGTAAAGATGGCTCATATGCCTGGCTGGATGTTATAGTCGACTTTGTTTTCGTTGATGGAGTTCCTGTCAGATGCCAGGGAGTTGCACGAGACATTACTGAACGAAAACTCGCCGAAAGAGCGCTCGCTGCAACAGAGGAAAAATATCGCCTCTTAGCTGAGAATGCCTCTGATATTCTGTGGCAGTTGGACCTGCAGGGACGTTTCACATATATGTCTCAAGCTATTACAAAGCTCACTGGTTATAATGCTGAAGAGTGTATAGGGCGCCGGTTAATTGAGTTTTTGCCGACTTCTGAAGCAGAAAGGCTCAATATTCATTCAGACGGCTTCCATGTGGATTTAGAAAAGACAAGCACCAGGTTAATTGAAGTCCAGGCATTCAAGAAAGATGGAGAAGTCATCTGGTTAGAAGTCTCCTGGAATGTTGTTTATCTTGATAAACGACCTGTTGGCATTCAGGGCATTGCCAGAGATATTACTCATCGCAAACATACTGAGGCAGCTCTTCGGGAAAGCGAACAACGCTACAAGAGCATTATTGAAAATAGCTCCGATCTTATAATGCTGCTTAAACCTGATGGCCTTATCATTTATATGAGTCCCGCATGCAAATCAATCCTTGATTATGAGCCATCTGAAATGGTGGGAACGTATATGAGGCCAATTTATCCTGATGATTGTGAATTGGTAAGGAAAGCCTTTGAACGTGCTATATCTGGTGATCGTGGGACTAATCTAGAATATCGTATTGTGAGAAAAGATGGTGGATATAGGTGGGTTTCTCATTCCTGGTCACCGATTTTTGATGATGCAGGCAGGCTCATGATGATTGCCAGTGTGATTAGAGACATAACAGAACGCAAAGAAGTAGACGAGGCCATAAGAAAAGCTCATGACAACATCGAGCGTGCTTATGAACTGCAGAGACAGTTCCTTAACAACGTTACCCATGAAGTCAGGACTCCTCTTACTGCAATTCAAGGTTATGCGCAAATGATCCTTGAAGGCCTGACTGGACCTGTCAATACAGAACAGGCTCAGCTATTAAAGAAAATGCTCACTTGCTCGCAGGATCTTATCGTTATGGTTACGGGAGTTTTGGAAGTTGCACGTTTAAAAAGTGGTATTGTCGGGCTTAAACCTGTTGTCTGTAATCCTTATGATGTTGTAGAAAAATCTATTGCTGCTATTCTCCCGCAGGCTCAGCAAAAAGAAATCACTCTGAACATTGAATGTCATCAAAAGCAGACAATGGGTGTATATGATGAAGATAAACTCACTGCAATACTAACCAATCTTCTATCCAATGCAGTGAAGTTTACGGAACAAGGTGAGGTTTGTATTGTTATAAATCCCGGGTTAAATGGTACTGAGATTATTATTTCGGACACAGGTATAGGTATAAGCGAATCAGACTTAACGAATATCTTTGATGAATTCCGTCAGCTTGATTACCCTGGTAAGCATAAACCTACGGGTTTCGGTATGGGATTGACTATAGTAGCAACATTGGTCGAGGTTATTGGCGGAAGCCTGACGGTATCCAGCAAAAAGAGGATCGGTACTGCTTTTACGTTGTATGTTCCAACGCTTGACCCTCACCGTCAGGCTGAATAATTAAAGGTTATTACTACTAAGAAATCAGGTTCTCAGGATTTAACCCCTGCAGACTTTCTGGAATAAACCGACCTTCTTTGCGGATCAGTTCGCCATCGAAGTAGATTTCTCCACCGCCGAATTCTGGCGTCTGGATAAGCACCAGATCCCAGTGAATTTTTGAACGATTGCCATTGTCTGCCTTCTCATACGCCTGACCAGGAGTGAAATGAAGCGATCCTGCGATTTTCTCATCAAACAGTATGTCTCTCATTGGCCTGGTGATATATGGATTGAAACCAAGTGAGAATTCACCAATATATCTTGCTCCCTCATCTGTATCGAGGATTTCATTGAGAGATTTTGTATCTGAAGAAGTAGCTTCCACAATCTTTCCATCTTTTAAGACAAACCGGATATCATCAAACGGCTTACCATGACTGATTGTGGGAGCATTATAATGAATAACGCCATTAATGCTGTGTTTAACAGGAACAGTGAAAAGCTCACCATCCGGTATGTTGCGGTCGCCGGCACATGGAACCGCAGGCATTCCTTTAATGGAGAATTCGATATCAGTGTCCTTTGGACCGACTATGCGTACATGGTCTGTTTTCTCCATTAGTTCCTTTAGTGGCTGTTCGGCCTCAGCCATTTTGGCATAATCAAGAGTGCATACATCAAAGAAGAATTGTTCAAAAGCATCAGTGCTCATACCAGCAAGCTGAGCCATGGCAGGTGTAGGCCAGCGCAGGACTACCCACTTTGAGTGCTCTACTCTTTGGTCACGAACTGGTTTATGCCAGTACTCCTCGGCAAGCTTGAACTTTTCATCTGGAACATCAGCATATTCGGTTATGTTGTCGCTTCCACGCAAAGCAATATAGCACTGCATCTGCTTCATGAACTCCAGGTCCCGCTGCCCAAGAATTTTCATCTGTTCTTCTGTAGCATTGAGATATATCGACCGGGTGATTCTTGGCTTGCTTACTTCTATAAACGGAATACCTCCGGCTTCAATAACTCGTTCGACCAATGCAACTGCCATTTCATTCGGGATTTCGGTAACATCTATCAGACAGCGCTCTCCGGGCTGCACTTTTGTGGAATAGCCAACCAACACATCGGCAAGTTTCTTCATACGTGGGTCAAGCACTTTATATCCTCCTGTTCATCTCAAACTTCCAGATTATTCCCGCATAATTGTAGCACTCAGGGATTCTATTATCTAGTCTGATAATGTCAACAAAGAGAAGAAGATTGATAAACGCGGAACTAGCTGCAACTACGGTTGTATATGAGATAATCACCAGATTGAATAAAAAAGCCGGAAATCTTGCTTTCAGGCATGATTTCCAGCTTCATTACTAATATGGTGAGCCGTGTTGGACTCGAACCAACGACCCTCTCCTTAAAAGGGAGATGCTCTACCGCCTGAGCTAACGGCCCATTATCGACACAGAGATTATACCAGATTTCAAAGGCTTCGGTCAATGCTGAAACAGGCCAAAAACCGAAAGAATAAGCTTGTTCGGCAAGTAATTTTAGAAAATCGGTTTCAGCTTATCTTCTAATCCATACGCCTCTGCTATCTTCTTTACCCTTTGCCTTAGATTGCTTCGATATTCATCATAATATTCCCTGTCATAGGAGTAACGCTTGTAAATATCGATCAAATCAGGACGCCAACGCCTGATAGACGCAAGTATCGATCCTAACACACCGGGTTTCAGGTTCAGCTTGTCGGCGATAATATGTGAAAGAGGTAAAGGGGCAACGGCAGAGATAAGCGAGTCAAGGGCTTCATCTGTATCGGACAATCCTGGCATGAATGGCCCCAGAAACGCCCAGGACTTGATTCCCCTGCTGCAGGCTTCTTCTAAGACAGATATTCTGTCCTTCGTTGGTGATGCACCTGGTTCAATTTTGAATCTGAGATACTCATCTGTTGTTGTTAAAGTAAGTCCAAGATCACAAGCATTACTTGAACTCAAAATATCAAAGTCTCTTGTTACTAATCTGCTCTTTGTGAGAATCCCAACAGGAAATCCCGCATCAACAAGTATCTCCAGGCAAGCACGAGTCAACTTATAACGTTTTTCTGCAGGCTGATAAGCATCGCAAACCGAACTTATAAACACACGCGCTGGCTTTTTCTTCTTGACTTCCTTCGAAAGAACATCTGGAGCGTTAATCTTGACATCCAGGAACTGTCCCCACGGTTCTTCATGCCCGGAAAATCGTTTCATATACCTTGCATAGCAATAAAGACAGCCATGCAGACATCCGGTATAGCAGTTTACACAATAAGCAGATAACCCCGATTTGGAAAGTATCGATTTTGCTATGATTTCTCGTGGCAGTGGCATGTTACAATACTATCATGAAAGCCACTCATAAGTGATGGCCTGCTAGATATTAGAAAGCGGCTCGATAACCTGTATTACCAAGCCGCTTCATTGCAGATATCTCAATATTCTAAGCAGTTACCTCGTCCTTAACCTTGAAGATATGGTACAGGCCTGCAAGTCCAACAAGTGAGTAGACGATTCTGCTGGTCTTGCTCATGCTCCCAAATAGCCTTGCCACAAGGTCGAACCTGCTTGCACCTACCAATCCCCAGTTTATCGCACCTACTGTGACGAGGAGTGACAACAAGCCTTTCATAACTTTCATAACGCTGTATCCTCCCGATACTCCCCGAACTGCCTGATATGGCATTTTCGAAGATATCCACACATATCTGTACTACCCTTGATGACGCTTAATACGAGCGTGGCAGCTTGAAGGATGTTTGTGGAGGACGCTTGTGTAATATGCGAAAAACCCGCAAAAGAGTGCAGGTTTTAAGCAGTGAAAAATCAGAATTGCCAGACGATTGAAGTTAGCGTATAGCTTATAAACTTGGTTAAGCGAGTACTATTACTTCTCGATCTCTACCTCTTTTGTTGGTCCCTGGGTTGTGAGCCAGTTGTCGCAGTCCAACCGAGAGCAATAGAACATTTTTTTGCGCTTACCATCTCCCATTACCACATCTGCGATGTATGCGTTATCACATCTTACACAGAGAATCGGGTCAATGATTTTAATTACGCGCAATTTGCTCTTTCGTGTCATTTTGCCTCCAGTATCGGTGCACTGCACCTTGGCTCGCCCATTGTAAACTTTCTACATTTGCATTATCGGCAGTTTGATCCTGAAATAGCAGGCGTGGATGTATGTTGTTTGGTCAGGTTTTATGCTGAATAACCGGGGGTAACTGATAGACAGACGTGGTTGAATCCTGGGGGGAGTGAAAATATGCCAGATATTGAAACCAAAGAACATGTATTACAACATTTCAAAGAACATGAAGAACAAGACCGCGTGCAGATCCTTGAATGGATAGCAGGTGATGAAGACGGCGAACCTGTCGAGATGTTTGTCCAGGCGAATATGGTTATGAATGAAGACCAATTCCGGGAGGCAAAGATTCGTTTGAATGAGCGAGGCTATCCGGTAGATTTCGTGAGCGTCTGAGAGGAGTGAAAGCTAATGCCAGAATCACCAGAAAAGACGTTTTATGACTTTCTCCAACTTAGCAAAGAAGACAGGCGGTGGGTACTGGAGCACATTGCAAAGGATCATGATGGTAATCCAATAGATATGTATGTTGCCGCTGCAATGGTACTGGACGCAGACCAGTTCGAGGAAGCGAAAAAGTTGCTTAAAGAGCGTGGCTACGTTCCACTTGCTAACCCAGAATTACGCTAAAGTCTCTGAGCAGCCAGTTTTTTATATGCTGGCTGCTCAACCATCTCTAAAGAAGGAAAACCACCTCATCCTATGTAAGGTATATTTGACGAAAATCATTAATGATTCGGAGGTATACCATTGCAATTTCTAAACACAGGCCGCAGGTATCAGACAATCGTTCTGACGATTCTCATACTGGTTCTCTGCGTTTCTGCATGGTGCCAGACATTTGAGGAGATACTTGGCAATTTCGCTCAGCGCAGGTCTGGTGTATGTGTCCTTTATGCCCATGCTATGGCTATAGCTGCTGCTGATCCGGCAACATTTTCAAAACTTGTATTTGAATCTTATAGTGGTGCCTGGAGCGTAAAGCTGAACGGCAAGCGTTGGGCTTATGTATCTCGTGAGGAAGTTGACAAATCCATCAAGGCAGGATTCTCTGCCGGAGAACCGAACAATATCCTTACAGTCTTCTCAATTGCTGTCAGCAAGACAGTTGGTGGCTTCAATTATGAAACCGGCGAGCTTGATTATGGCGATGGTTGGATGAAATATGTAGGTACTGGCAACTGGACGCTCTACGATAATGAGCAAGGCCCCGGAAAATCGCTGAAAGATGGACTGGATAGACTGGCACGAGAAGTAAAACCAGATGGCACACCCAGTTGTCCATCTACTATGGGATTTGGCAGTCTTGATGAAAAGACCATTCCAGATTATATAGATGGTGTTAGGAAGGCAAAGTTGGTCGGCGGCCACGACTTCATGGTGGATAAATACGATGCAGAAAATAGGATCGTATTTCTCCGAAATCCTCATAATCCAAAGGAACTTCTGGAAGCTCCTGTCGATCTTTTGCTTAATATTCCTGCGGGCATCGACTTTATGGAACCTCATCCTGCTCCTACAGAGCAGACTGCAAGCAGCAAGTAATAAATTAAGGCCGGTACGATATGATGTACCGGCCTTAATTTAACTTAACTATAGATATCTATTCAGGAGATACCGCTACCTTCACTCTTGCTGGCCGAATTACCTTATTGTGTTGAGTGTAACCGGTTTGAAGCTCTTCAACTATAGTATTTTCTGGATACTCGTTCGTCTCCACTCGCATAACAGCTTCATGAATCGCAGGGTCGAACTCCTGCCCCACTGCCGGTATTGGCTGGACACCTTCCTGCTCCATAAGCTGTTTTAACTGCCGAAGAGTCAGCTTCACACCTTCCACAAGACTCTCGAAACTATTAGTCCGTTCTGCAGCCTCGAGTGCACGCTCAAAATTATCTACAACAGGCAGAATTCTGCTCACAAGGTCTTGAGTAGCAAGTAACCTGGATTGCTTGGATTCTTCTTGCTGTCTTCTGCGGTAATTTGCAAAATCTGCCAGAGCACGAAGATGCTGATCATGCTCGTCATCAGCACGCCGTCTGGCTTTATCAAGTTCAGACCTTAACCTTTCGATCTCATCCTGCAGTTCATCTACCGTAAGTGGCAATGCTTCAGTCTCCGGTTCCAGTCCTCCCTCATCATCCTGCATATCAACCTCCAGTGGTTCCGTATCTTGCCTGTTTTGATCTACCATGCTTCTTACCTCAACCTTACTTGCAGCTATTCAGATCTAGGTGCAGATCCATCATCACGCTTACGGATTATTACATTAATCCTGAGTACTGCCTCTGCTACTTCAGCCGCTGCTTTTATCGCATATAATTTCACCTTTGCAGGATCTGTTACGCCCAGGTTAAACATATCGGCAACATCTCCGGTATCACAATCGATGGCCAGCGAAGCAGAATCCTGCTGAGATTGAGCTGCTGCAGCATCTTCCACTTTCTCGAGTGGATTGAACCCTGCATTAGCCACAATCTGCATCAGAGGGCGTTTAAGTGCTTCAGCAACGCAATCAACTCCATAGGCAGCCATTCCACGAACGCCCTGCCTCAGATTGCTAACTTTGCGAGCTGCTGCCAACTCGACTGCACCACCACCAGCCACAACTCCGGACAGCAATGCTGCTTGAACCGCGGATGTAGCATCTTTCGCTATCCGGTCACGTTCTTCTTTGACTTCCTGTGTTGATGCACCAACCAGAATCGTTGCAGCGGGCTTTCCTGCACCACCTACTACCCGGATATGCCCCAATTGCTCATCTTCGTATACCCGGTCGCACCTTCCCAGAAACTTGGCAAGCTCATCTGGTTCTTTCTTCAAACCGGACCGCTTGATAGGTCTAGCTCCAGTATGGTCAATCAGTCTGGAAATATCTCTTGATGAAAGTCTCCGTACCGCGAGTATTCCAGCATCAGTGAATAATTCCTCTGCTGAATCGTCTATTGCTTTTGCAGCAACGACAAAGCGTACGCCAAGCTCGACGATTTTCTTCAAATTCTCTCGAAACTCAGCTTGAAGTGACATGTATCGAGCAAAACCGGCTTCAGTCGATAATGCATCTTCTTCTATATGCTCAGGTTCGATGGCATCATCAACGACCAGCACCTTTACATCCTCGACAGACCTTGGCATCTGCCTGCTCATCCGCTCTTTATCGATTATAAGACCTGCAAATACCTCATTTTTTGCGCCTTCTTTGGAAACAACGGCATCAGCTAGTCTAAATGCAGGGTCTGCAAGTTTATCCAGTCCTACTAACTTAGCGGCTTTAACGGACAGTTCAGCTAAATCGTTCTGTCCACGAGCAGATACTAAAGCTGTCTGCATTAGGAGAGGATTATCGAAATCGCTAATCTGTTTGGCCTGCTCTGTAATGTAAGATACGGCTTCGGAGACTCCAAGACGAATTCCTTCAATAACTTTCGTTACAGGAACTCCTCTGACAACCTGATTAGTACCTTCTGAGATTAATGCGCTGGCAAGTACGGTTGCTGTAGTTGTTCCATCTCCTACTTCATCATCTTGAGCTTTTGCCGTATTGATCAACATACGTGAAGCTGGATGAGTCACATCGATCTTATCCAGAATAGCACTGCCATCATTAGTGATAATGACATCCCCAAATCGGTCCACCAGCATACAATTAAGTCCTTTTGGGCCGATTGTGCCTTCTACAGCAGCAGCAACAGTACGAATAGCACCAGCATTTGCTAAAAGCGCCGCTAACCTCTCATCAACATCTGATCCTTTGTTAATCTGTCTGGACTGGTCTGACATTTTCCCTCTTTACAAACGAAGTGGGTGCGGCATATCGTAGATCAAGCAACAGCGCTTACTGCAGCCTGATATCCGACATCCAGCACCCAACAATTTTACTTTAACTCAAACTAAGCGCAGTAAGAAGTTCACTCAAATTATTTGCCATCGCTTCAACAGCAGCCACTGCGTGGCGGTAATTCATCCTGGTAGGGCCAATTACTCCAATTGTTCCAGCAGTCCTGTCATTGATACGATACCTGGCCCCAACAAAACTCGTATCCTGCATCTCATGATATGGATTCTCAGAACCTATTATGACCATAACATCAGGTCCAAGCACTGCTTTAGAGAGCATGAGATACAACTTAGTCCGGTGTTCAAGTGCTGCCAAAATCGTTTCAAGCTTGTTGAGGTCTTTGAACTCTGGCTGCTTTAGAATGCAATTAGTTCCTTCTATGTGTACGCTTGCCTCAGAAGTTCCTAACTCATTTATTACCTGGTCTATCGCAGTTGATGCAGCTTGATACAGCTCAGACTGCATTAGATTGTCAGTACTGCCAGACTTGTGTTCCGAGTTTCTAATGTCATTTACATTCTTACCTATGAACTGCTTTGCAAGAACCGAAGAAGTACGCATCACTTCAACATTCAGAACATGGTGTCCGGCGTCAATAATCCTATGCTCTACTTGCCCGCTTGAAAGCACCACAACCAGTAAAAGCTTTCGCTCACCGACCTTTGATAGCCCGATATGGCTGATAAGGTTTTCTGTTGAGATTGGCTGTGTAGCAACGGATGTATAACAGGTAAGACCGGTGAGTATCCTGCAGGTTTGACTGACAATCCTCTCAATCTCAGTTGCTATAGTAGAAAGCTTTTCTTTTGCAGTAAGGACCTGCCGTTTTGGGAGATACGGAGCAGGCATTAGCCGGTCTACGTAAAACCTGTATCCTAAGTCTGATGGCACTCGTCCGGCAGATGTGTGAGGCTGCCAGAGATATCCAAGCTCAGCCATTTCTGCCATTTCATTCCGTATGGTAGCAGATCTGACATCAAAGCCGTAATTCTGAACAAGCACTTCCGACCCGACTGGCTCAGCCGTATGGATATGCTCGTGTACTATCGCTTTTAATATTTTCTGCTTCCGTTCATCGAGTTGTTCCTTGTGCGTACGCATATCAGGAATTCCTCTTACTACCTGTTAAATAACCAGTTTCCCAACTCAATCCTACCATCCAGTCGAGCTTATGTCAAGGTTCATGGCCTTGCCTAACCTGCAAGTATGTGCAAATTTTGAACTATTAAGGACACTAAAACAGCAGGAATAACAATAATCAATGTTGAACCATAACGTAACTCGAATCAATTATAGGATGGCGCTTATGGAAGAACCTATCAATCAGAAGAAGAAAGGTCTGCTTGATCGGCCGGTCAGATTGTTCTGGCCGTTTACGCTTTTTATTGTCTTTGCAGTAGTTATATGCATTGGCTGGTTTTACCATATCAACAAAATCGCTAATCTGAGATACACTGCAAAGCATGTGATGAAAGAAGAAATAAGGCAGAAAGCTGAAGCACTTGGACAAACAATCGCTGTTACATCCCGCGATGACATCAGAAACTCGGATTTTAACAAATTACAGGAATACTTCATTGACATTGCCAAGAACAATCCTGACATAGAGTATCTTGTAGTTATGAAGCTAAATGGAGAAGCAGTTGTACACACTGATACCAAATTCAGAGGTAAAAAGCTTCAGGACAGTCTGGCTCAAGCGGCACTAGATGCCGATGACGTTGTCGTGTCTGAAGTAGATGATAAATCTTTGTATGACGTAGCTGTGCCGGTTATGGGCTTTACGTCTAAAGCTGCAGTTATCCGGGTTGGAGCATCATTTGAACGATCAAAGCAAGCTTTTGAGGCTAAACCAAAGAATTAGATATTCAACAGGACTAGTGTTGCGATCATAACAATCATCCCGGACATTACCCCAACAGTTGTGGCATGTTCTTGTCCGTAGTGGTGAGCAGCGGGTAGTAATTCATCGAGGCTGATGAAGACCATTACCCCTGCTACTCCGGCAAGGCTATAGCTCACAACGGCAGGATTCAGCAGGGGCAAGAGTACGAGTGCGGCAAGCAGCGCACCGACTGGTTCAACAATTCCTGAAATGAACGAGTACATCAACGCTTTCTTCTTGCTGCCTGTCGCATAATATATGGGAACCGCCACAGCAATTCCTTCAGGGATGTTGTGGATGGCTATTGCTATGGCAAGCAGAATACCAACCTCAGCAGATTGTAAAGTGCCAGCAAATACAGCAAAACCTTCTGGAAAATTGTGTAATGCCAGACCCAGGGCTGTAAATCCCCCTACTTTCAACAAAACACCTTTTTGTTGAGTTTCACCTTCTGCCGGATGAGAATGTGGCACTAACACATCAATGATAAACATCAATGCAAACCCAACAAAAAATGCCAGGCTGGCACCCAACAGGCTTGTAGCTAGTATAGCAGAAGCATAAAGCTCAACAAATGACACGGCAACCATTACACCTGCTGAGAAACCTAGCGTAATACTAAGAAATCGGTGGGTAGGATTGCGAACCAGAAATGTTACAAATCCGCCAACAGTCGTTGATAACCCAGCAGCCACCGATAAGCCAAGCGCTATCAATATGCTATTATCCATTTATGGATATCCCTAGAGTATAAAACTAGTTTTTGATGAGTATTATATTTATTACCAGCTAGAAAGACTTGGGCATATCATTCAATTTCCGCTGCTGGAGGTACTGCAGATTCCTCTGGCACTGCTTCCTCTTCGCCTCTAATCTCCTCTTCTACTGGTTCTGCATGAATATGAGGTGGTCTGACTACTGCAATAACTGAATCTGGTTTTATTGCGAGTTCAACACCTTCTGGAAGAGGAATATCTGACGCATGTAAGATATCTCCAATTGCAAGCTTAGATATATCAACTTCAAGCTTTGGTGGAATATGGTCAGCACGGCTTTTTATATCTATCTCAGTCAATACCTGCTCCAGAATTCCACCTTCCTTAACACCTGCAGGCTCTCCAAGTATGTCGATAATCACTGGTGTAATAACAACATCGGAAAGCTCCACTCTCTGGAAATCTACATGTTGGATTTTCCGGGTGATTGGATCTCTCTGAATGTTTTTGACTACGGCAGTGTCTCTTTCAGTTCTTTGTTTGCCTTGTATTTGGAGATCCATTATGGCATGAATGCCTGCATCAGTATTCAGTGCCTCAGCCAATTGTGATAGTCCAACCTCAAGTGAAAGAGTAGCTTTCCCTTTACCGTAGACACTACCGGGGATCATCCCGTGCCTTCTCATTTCCTTGAGTCGGCGTTTACTTGCATCTTCTCGTAATCGGACTTGTAGATCAACTCGTTCCAACCTGACTATCCTCGCTTTCTGTCGATATTCAACACTGCTTGGACTGCAGTGCTTCTCAGTGCCTGGTATATATTCCCTTGATGAGTTGATTCTAACCCAACTGTAGAGTAGAAGCAGTTTTTCCTACAATTGTCAGCTTTTAAGATGCGATAAAATCTCAGCTACAGATAACTCTGCTCCTGCTATTACAGTGTCTGCACCACCGTAATAAATTGTCAGCTTATCTCCGTCAACTATGACTCCGCATGTAAAAACTACATTAGGAACGAAACCATCCACCTCATAACTCATTTCAGGCTCCAGTATCGGTTTGGCACTACGAGCTATTACTCGTTCTGGTTTATCAGCATCAAGAAGCATTGCACCAAGCGAATATTTATGATCTGGAGTTGCTCCATGATAAATCTCCAACCAACCTTGCTCAGTCATAAACGGGACAGCACCACCTCCAATTCGGCCGCTCTCCCAGCCGCCTGTCATTACTCCAGCCAGATATTTGTGACCTCCCCAGTGTAGTGCATCAGGAGAATATGCTATCCACATATTAGGTTCACCGATCATGTGTGGAACCGGCCTATGGAGTGCAACATATTTACCTTGCACCTTGTCAGGAAATATCATTGCATCCATATTTTCCGGGGCAAAGATTACTCCATGTTTTTCATATGTCTTGAAGTCTTTTGTAGTTGCGAGGCTTTGAGTAATCCCATCAGGAGCAACACTCTTATAAACGATGTAGTATGTGCCGTCTAGTTCAGTAATACGTGGATCTTCCACTCCATACGCTTCAGTAGCACAATTTGGAAATATCGCTGGTTCAGTATCTATGGTAAAGTTGCGGCCATCTTTACTCCTGGCCAGCCTCAGGTGCGATATTGAAGTTAAGTAGGCCTTTTTTCGGCCAACTACAATACGTGTATCTGAGAAGTCGAATTCAGGATCTTCTCGAGAGAGTTCGAAGATATCAATATCACCTGAACTCTCCAGATTGAGAATTGGTACAGGCACAATAAGAGGGTCACCTGTTTTTGGTCTTTCTGCTACTCTTAATAGTAGCAGGATTTCATCCTGATAACGTATAGCTCCAGCGTTGAATACGCAGACAACCTCGAAATCTTCGCGAGAAGGCTGCACATCATTTGGTGTTATCAAAGGGTTCTCAGGAAACCTTTTAACTTTCATCTAATCCTCCAACTTTGCTATGCTAGCTATATACCATCTGCAAGAGAGGATTTCAACTCCAATATATAAATCATCTGTCTTCAACAATTCGATCTATACGAATAGCGATATCTTTTTCGATAGCAGGCAGTTGCAACTGCAGCTTTTGATTCTCAACAGCAATATTAGATGTAGAAATCTGTTTTCCTTTATATGTATCCCAGAAGACCACTTTATATTGACCATTAGGCCAATTATTTATTTGAAGAATAGATTCGGGTTGCTTTTTAACAGGTGTCCTAAATAGTGCAACCTTGTGCCAGGTATGATCTCGATTCTGCACCCAAAGTAGTGATGTATTTGTGCCCTTTAAACCAACTAACCTTAGATCAGGTTCATTTTCCAGTATCGCGTTTTCAAGAATATACTCAACTATCAGCCAATCATCTCCAATGTTGTCAACTTTTACTGTATGCTTGCCGCTTGGGATTTTCACTTCATAAACACCGGCATACTGGGTCAGACTTTCAAGCTTTTCCATCTTATCAGGATCAGGCATGTCAACATCTTTAACTACT
>JAKPFN010000036.1 GCA_029551395.1 Armatimonadota bacterium
GACAATTTGATATATGACATATCTAGTCCAAGCGAAAGAAATGCTGGTATACACACTGGATTTTATGGAAGCAATATTTCCATAAAGAATAATACAATTATTGCTAACAATGAGTGTGAGGCTGGTATTACTATCTCAGCGTATACCCTTGGACCAGTTGAGATTGTTAACAACAAGATTACTGGTGGAACAGTTGCAGGCATTAGATTGCAAACTCCTCAACCAGCGAATGTTGTGTTAAACACAATAAACGATGCTTCTACCGGAATACTTGTTGAGAATCCAATACATAGTGATTCAGTAGTTTCCTTCAACAATATTTCTGGCAATTCAGTTGGTCTTAAGAACCTTGTAGAAGCAACCGTTCCTGCTGAAAAGAACTGGTGGGGAAGCGCTGGTGGACCAGGTAGCGCTGGTTCTACCATAATTCTTGGAAGTGTTGACACAGATCCCTGCCTAAAAACACCATCAATTCATCTAGCCTTCGGTGGCAACAGACTTGTTAATATGCAGAGATTTGATGGAGGTTGGGCCTGGCCTCTGGTCAACGTCACTACCAATCCAAGCCCGACGAATACAGTTGGTCCTATCGCTATGGGGCTTGCCAAAGCCTATGAGATTACTGGTGACAGTGCCATGCTTTCAGCTCTGGAAGATGCATCAGATTTCTTGTTGGCAAAAACCGACACTTTCTCTCCACCAGATGGCTATCTGGCAGCAGAGCTAGATAAGGTTTTTGGGGAAAATACATATGTCACCCATTTGAAAAATAATTTCTATGGGCCACTCAGTGCAGGGACATACAAGAGGAATGGCGATACAACTGAATACAATACGGAGACCTTTATTCAATATCTCCGTGATAGACGCACAGGTAAAAATATTAACTTGCCAGCTTGGGACCTCGGTATGGGCATTGTTGGAGCCAAACTGTGTGGTGAGGATGTTTCCCTCTGGGTTAATGCCACTAAAGCTGAGATTGAAGAACTCAATAGCAATGAAGACTTTTATGTCCTCGGACTAGCTGGCGCACTTTATGGCCTGGCTTTTGTTGGTGAGGAGTTTGATCCCACCGATGGTCCGTTTGCAGATGCAAACAATCTGACGGATCTGGCTAATATTCTAGTTGATTTCCAACAAGCTGATGGTTCCTTTATAAGGAGTATAATAAAACCGAACTCGTCAGTTCAGGAGACTGCTTATGCAATGCTTGCTCTGAATGAGTTCGGTTGCTTCGGTGAAGAAGTTGGCAAGGCTGCAGCATATTTGCGCAGTGTTCAGTTGTCAACTGGCGGTTGGGAAAACGGCATTGACGAGACAGGTGAGAACAACGAATATTCGGCAGAAGCTCTTTGGGCGCTTTCACTTGTTAACGTTCTTGTTTTGAATGTGCCTGTAGAATCTCTCTATGTCAAACCAGGTGAGACTGTCGATGTTGAGCTTTATCAGACCAATATGGCAGATGCAGCCGCTGGCTATCAGGCATTCCTGTCATTTGATACAGGAAAACTGAGTATAGACACTGGTAACATTACCCATACACCAGACCCTTATGGATGGTTACATTATACGAAGGTAACTGGCGGTAATATAGATCTGTCTGCTGGTATTCGAATGGAGTATACCGATCCTGGACAGGATCCGCAGCAGCCTTCATCTGCCACAGCTAAACTGGCAACTCTACAATTCACTGCAATAGGTGTGGCTGGCGCGACGAATACAACGACCAATGTGGCATTCAGACCTAATTATCCACCGACCCGATTCACTATCGATGGTTACGAACTCCCGACTCTGACATATGACAGCCTTACGATTACCATCGATGGTATTGACCCAGCTGTGACTGTAACTGCTCCTAACGGTGGGGAGTGGTTTAAAGGTGGAGATATATTCAATATCACCTGGGATGCTGCTGATGATTACCTAGCAGACAAACCAATTAGAATCGAATACGACAATGGTACTGGATTGGTACTCATTGCCGCAAACGAAGAGAATGACGGAACCTACGAATGGACTGTCCCGACTGGTGTTAATATTAATACTGCTAAGATTCGTGTATCAGCAACTGACAAGGCAGGAAACATTGGTTTTGATGAATCAGATTCTAGCTTTGTTATTGATAACACAGCGCCAGTGATAACAGAACCAGTAGATATTTCTGTCCCTGCCGATGCAGGCAAATCTACTGCAATTGTTGATGTTGAGTGGCCAACAGTTGTGGATAACTTTGACGATAATCCAACAGTAACAGGCGTCCGGGATGATGGTAAAGACCTTGATGATCCATATCCGGTTGGAACTACAAAAATAACCTGGACTGCCACCGATAAGGTTGGTAATACTTCAACTGCTGAACAGACAGTTGTAGTACTCACCATCGCCAAGATGGATGTAGAAGTCTATCTGGATGGGGACATTACAGGAACATTCACCAGGCCGATTACTTTCGTGATCGGTGGTGAAGGTGGTGGACCAGTCGGACCAATGACGCTCGTAAAGAATGTTGAATTTACCGATGGTTTTGGAACAGTTGAACTGGATGTTCCGGCAAACGGAGTTTGGACGGTTATTTCAGCCAAAGATGAGAAACACACTCTCAGAAAGCAGGTTGAAGTGACCATCCCAGATGGTAGCACGCGGTATTTTGCAACATTTGAAAGCAACACACTTACCGGTGGTGACTTGACCAATGACAACATGATCGACATTCTGGACTTTAGTGTGCTTGTAAGCCAGTATGGTACTTCAGGTGGCACTGTCAGAGATGCCAATATCAATGGTGACCTAAAGGTTGATACTGGAGATTTTACGTTCATCCAAATCAACTTCCTGAAGGTAGGTGAAGCCGAACCTTCAAAATCTGCTGGTCCTGTCACAGCGCCTCCTGCAAATGGCTCTACATCGGTTAAAGCACGCAAGGCAGTAGAGGCAGCTAATATTGGTCTGAGCAACGTAGTATCAATAGCCCCTGCTCCAAGGACAGCAGTCTCTGTAAGAGAACTCAAGTCTCTTGGAATCGAAAATGCTGAATTGGCTGACA
>JAKPFN010000077.1 GCA_029551395.1 Armatimonadota bacterium
CTTTGCCTGGGGAGAGGAGTTCCGCACTCATCTAGTCCTTGGAGAAACCTTCTAGCCAAGAAAACAGAGTAACGAGTGATGAGTGATGAGTATGGTCATCACCTCGGGAGACTCTCCACATCGGGAGGAATTTGCAATTCCCCTCTCGGGAGGGATTTGCAATCCCTCCCGGATGAGTAGTAGAGGGATCTGTGATCTCAACCTCTCAACCTCGGGAGGGATTTGCAATCCCTCCCGGACAGATAGCTGAGGAATCTGTGATTCCGAATGATTATCCAAAACACCAAGGAACGGGATTGCAAATCCCTTGGTTACTTTTCCGGGCTAAATTGCAAATTTAGCCCGAGGGTAGTGTAGCCCGAGGGTAGTGTAGCCCGAGGGTAGGCCGAGGGTAAGAGTGTCTAATTAACGTAATTTAGTTTGACATTACTATCAGCGCTGGTTATAATCCTGATGTAAATAACTCTTTATCCAAAGGAGGCGGCTTATGGTCGTTGTAGTCAGAGTTCACAATGTAATATTGGGATCATTGCTCCGCCTCGGTGGAGATAGGAAGTAGTTCAGCTTCTACAGCTTCTCTTAGCTTCCCTCAATACTGCCTCATCGATGCAGGTTCATTGAGTTCCTCTGCCGCGTGCGGCAATAGATCCTCTATTTATAGCAACAATCGCTGTTACAGCTATTGAATTTGCGCGCGTTCGTTTGGAGGAACCTGAATTGTTACTAAAGGATCTGGGATACGATCCGTTTTTCCATAAGCATTTCGAAAATATAGCTGCCGATGGGCAGATTC
The DNA here is from genome assembly GCA_029551395.1 of Armatimonadota bacterium. Taxonomy (GTDB): domain Bacteria; phylum Armatimonadota; class UBA5829; order UBA5829; family DTLH01; genus JAKPFN01. Next base: position 794 of record JAKPFN010000077.1, read on the forward strand.
CTGGGCGTATCAGTTTCGACAGCAGGAATATATATACTGTCATCACCGAAGCTGGAGAAATGACAGCCATTCCAACAGGCAGGATGCACTACGATGCAGTAGATGATGGTCTGCCGGTAGTTGGCGACTGGGTTGTGGTAAGCGTTCTTGATGAAAACCCTCCCAGGGCGTTGATTCACGCAATCCTGCCTCGCCGGAGCGTGTTCTCACGCAAGGAAGCTGGCAAGCGGGTGGTGGAACAACCGGTAGCGGCTAATATCGACACCGCATTTGTTGTCGTAGGGCTTGACCACAACTTCAACCTGCGGCGGATCGAGCGCTACCTGACCGTAGTATGGCAAAGCGGGGCTAATCCTGTCGTCGTCCTGAGTAAATCCGACCTTTGTGATGATATTGATGGTAGATTGGCCCAGGCTAATGCTGCAGCGCCGGGAGTTCCCGTGCATACTGTCAGCGCTCCAACAGGTTATGGATTCGATGCGATTAACAGTTACTTGCTTCCAGGGCATACGGTTGCACTGCTTGGATCGTCTGGAGTGGGTAAGTCGACGATCATCAACTACCTGCTGGGCAAAGATGTCCAGAAGGTTAAGGATGTCAGAGAGGATGACAGCAGAGGCAGGCACACCACTACTCACAGGCAGATGTTTTTGCTGCCGGGAGGCGGCCTGGTGGTCGATACTCCCGGTATGCGGGAACTTCAACTGTGGAACGCTGACGATGGGCTTACCGATGCATTTACCGACATCCAAAGCCTTGCAGCAGGCTGCCGGTTTACCGATTGCAGCCACAGTAACGAACCTGGTTGTAAGGTTCAGGAAGCTCTTGAAACAGGTGGACTTGATCCATCCCGCTTTGAAAACTACAGAAAGATGCAAAGCGAGTTGGCATATCTAGCAAGAAAACAGGATTACTTTGCTGCTCAGAAAGAAAAGCTGAAGTGGAAACGGATTTTTAAGGAGTTCAGAAAGACAAACAAGAAGAAGTAGGATATTCTGACATGAGCCAGCCCCGGCAACCGGGACTGGCTCACTAACATCATTTACTCTCCGCAGCCGCAGTCACAGTCATCTTCACAGCAGCAGTCATCTTCGCAGCAACATCCGCTCAGGTAATACTTAACGATGTCCACAACTCCTTCTGCTGTAAACCCAAACTGTTCAGCAAGCACCGGAGCAGGGGCTGATGCGCCGAACCGGCCCATACCTATGACCAGACCCCAGCGCCCGACATATCTTTCCCAACCAAAGGTTGTTCCTGCTTCGATGGCAATCCTAATTTCGACTTCCTCAGGCAGCACGCTCTCCTGATACTCCTCATCCTGCTGCTCGAACAGTTCAAAACTGGGCATCGAGACCACTCTGAAGTTAATGCCTTCCTGTGCCAGAAGTTTCTGAGCCTCGATTGCAATATGCACCTCAGAACCGGTGGCTATGAGTATGCCATGCATCTCCTCATAAGGCACATCAACCACAACATAAGCGCCTTTTTCCAGTCCTTTGGCTGTTTCTGGATTGCTGGTGATGGATGGAATCTTCTGTCTCGACAGCATTAGGGCAGTCGGTCCATCTGAGTTCTTCAAGGCTGCTGCCCAGGCAACGGCGGTCTCAGCAGCGTCTGCTGGCCTGATTACAGTGAAACCGGGGATTGCCCGCAGGCTCGCAAAATGTTCTATTGGCTCGTGTGTCGGTCCATCTTCACCTACAAAAATGCTGTCATGGGTGTAGACATAGATAACCTGGCTGCCATTAATCGCTGCCAGCCTGTGAGTCGGCCTGGTGTAGTCCGAGAACACGAGGAACGTTGAGCCGAACGGTATGAACCCACCATAAAGGGCAAGTCCATTCATAATGGAACCCATCGCATGTTCTCGGATTCCGAAATGGAAATTCCTGCCTTCGAAATCGTCTTTAGTGATTGGTTTTTCGGCCTTGATATAGGTCTTGGTGGATGGAGAAAGGTCGGCAGAACCTCCAACAAGGCTTGGTATCAGCTTTATTGCTTCCTGCAGTGCTATGCCGCCGGACTCTCGCGTGGCAGCAGTTTTGGATATATCGACTGATGCAAGCAGGATATCGGTTATATTCTCAGGCACCTGGCGCTCTTGCATGGCATCCCACATCTTCGCAAGCTCTGGATACTCTTCTCTCCATCGCTTGAACATCTCTTCCCACTGCTTGCGGGTTGTCTCTTTTGCACTTTGAACTTCAGCCCATAACTGCCTGACATCTTCCGGGACAAAGAAAGGATTATCAACAGGCCAACCAAGGTTTTTCTTCATCTGGGCTACTTCCTCTTGGCCAAGCGGTTCGCCGTGGGATTCCCTGGTTCCTGCTTTTGTAGGAGCGCCGTGCGCAATGCATGTTTTGGCAATGATGATACTTGGCTTGCTGGTCTCTGCAACTGCTGCTTCTAAGGCTGCCATGATTTCCTTGCGGTTATGTCCATCTACCTGCTGAACATGCCAGTTGTAGCTCTTGAACCTGAGTTCCACGTTATCAGAGCAGGTCAGTTCCGTGCAGCCTTCGATGGTTATCTGGTTATCATCATAGATGTAGATGAGATTCCCCAGCCCGAGGTGACCTGCGATAGACGCCGCCTCATGAGAAATACCCTCCATAAGGTCGCCATCGCTGACGATTCCGAATATCTTATGATCGATGATGTCGTAGCCCGGTCTATTGAACCTGGCAGCCATCATTTTCGCGCCGATGGCCATTCCGATGCCGTTTGCGAACCCTTGACCAAGCGGCCCGGTAGTTGTTTCTACTCCTGTAGCCAGGTCTGCTTCGGGATGTCCGGGAGTCTTGCTGCCCCACTGTCTGAAAGACTTCAGCTCATCCATCGTCATCTCAGGATTGCCTGCAAGGTGAAGCAGTGAGTACAGCAGCGTGGACCCATGCCCGGCAGATAGAACAAACCTGTCTCGGTTAGGCCAGCATGGGGACTTTGCATCATAGTTCAGGAACTTGGTCCAGAGTACAAAAGCATAGTCAGCAGCGCCGCATGGCATGCCTGGATGGCCCGATTTGGCCTTTTCTACCATATCGACCGCGAGCATCCGGATTGTGTCTACTGCCCGCTGTGAAAGTTCGGATTCGACGTTCAATTTGTCCATCAAATAAAATCTCCGTGCGAGGGAATTCCTCAAGGGGTGTAATCTTCAGCATTGGTGAAAAATGCCACAGTTAGCTTACCGGATAGCAGCCCGGAAGTCAAGAAAACGGCTAAATGAGAGTAATGACGGTTCAGACAGGGCCGGTGCTGGTGAAATACAATATGATGAGGGCTACGATATAAATTAGTATAACGATTGCTGAGTCCACGCCTATGCCGAGCACTGTGCGGTTGCGCCGTTCCAGAAGTCCGTACAGGTATACGCAAGTCATCAATGCTGCGGTAGCTATTATGAACATTGCCGATGGCTCTGCTTTAGTGAGAATATTTCCCTGCCTATATGCCAAATCACCAACCAGAACCAGTGATAAGTTGAACATGCCCGTGCCGAAGATATTTCCAATGGCGAGGCTGTAGCGTGCTTCGCGGACTGCCGTGAACGTAGCGCTAATCTCAGGAAGCGATGTGGCGAATGACAGCATGGTAACGCCTATGAAACTGCTGCCGAGCGCTGTTTGCACAGCAATTACGTCTGCAACTCGCGCAAGGATCCATCCCGCTACGAATACCAAAAGAGCCGATGCTGCAAATATAGCGCTTACCTGAGACAGGGTTAGGTGCGGATACAGATATTCTTGCTCTTCTTTCTGCTGCTCTGCCAGAAATGATGGCTCATCGGTAGGTGTCCATCTCGGCTGTGCCTGCAGTTGACGGGCTTGATACATAATTATGATATATAAAACCCCCAGTATCAGCGGCCATATTCCCACACCTGCAATCGTGACCAGTGGTCCGATAGACATGCCTGCCAGCATGGTCAGCGCCATTGCAATCAGTCCAACGCCAATGAACAACAGGACAAAGTCCGGGCTGAAATACGTGAGGGGACCTCTTTGTCTGGTTAACCAGCCTGCAATCCCAAGCACTGTCAACTGCAAAGCGGTTGCTCCGGTAATGTTATGTATGGCCAGGTTAGGGTCTCCAGCAACTGATGCGCTGATGACAGTTGCGACTTCCGGCATTGAAGTTGCCGAAGCTAGCAAAATAGCACCAACAAATGCCCGGCTAAGCCCCAGCCGGACAGCTATCGAGTCGGCAGTCCTTGTCAGACGAACACCACCGACCCATACCAGAATTGTCGCGATAGCGAATATCAGCAGGTTAACCCATAATGAGTAACCGATAGGAGAGAGTAATGGCACTATCTAGCTCCTTACCATCATTTTCAAACGTTATTGCTGCTCTCCCGGATTATTAGATTTTGGATTTGACAAAACAAGCTCCCATCATGTTACCCTTACACCGTAACCTTTTTAAATATATCCATTCTAATGCGGAATAAATGATGATAGCGGGTAAAACATCGAACAAGGAGTAGAGATGAAAGAACCTATTGAGATAGCACAAAACGTTAGAACAGCACTCGGGAGAGGCGCGCCGGTTGTTGCGCTCGAATCCACGGTTATTGCACATGGATTACCTGATAAAACCGGCATCGAGGCGGCGGCTGCGATGGCTAAAGAAATCGATTCCGAAGGCTGCACTCCGGCTGTCATCGGCATCATCGAAGGCAAGATAAAGGTCGGGCTGTCGGATGAAGAAATCAAACGGCTCGCGGAGTCTGAGGATGTGATGAAACTCTCAACCCGTGAGATAGCTGAAGCCATTGTTGCAAAGAAAGATGGTGCAACCACAGTCGCTGCCACAATGAGCATTGCAAACAGCACCGGAATTCCTGTAATTGCGACTGGCGGGATAGGGGGAGTGCATCGCGGCGCGAATGAAAGCTGGGATATTTCAGCAGACCTGTGGGAGTTGGCTAAAACCCCATCTCTGGTCGTTTGTTCAGGCGCTAAATCTGTTCTAGACCTTCCGGCAACGCTCGAATGGCTCGAGACACACCAGGTTCCGGTCTATGGCTTCGGTACGGATGAGCTTCCGGCGTTCTACAGCAGAAAATCCGGCCTTAAGGCGAAAAAACTGGACTCCCCAAAAGATGTTTCAGAGATGTACCTTGCCAGGCTGAGTCTCGGGCAGCGCAGCGCTATGGTCCTCGCAGTCCCGATTCCAGAAAAAGATGAAGTAGACCTGAGTGATGAGATAGAACAGGCGATTGCAGCCGCTAAAGAGCAGAAAATAGCCGGTTCCGAACTCACACCCTGGCTGTTGTCTCATATCCAGCAGCTTTCAGGAGGCAAAGCGGTTTCTGCTAACCTTTCACTGCTTGCAAACAACGCTAAAGTCGCGGCCCAGGTGGCAGCGGTAATGCTTGGCGAGCGTGATGTAAAACGAATCGGCTACCGCTAATGAGTTAAGGCAGCAGAGGCGTAGATTAACCTCTGCTGCCTTTAGATTATTCATTGGTTATTGATTCCCCTGTAATGCGCGAATGTGCCATCAGCATTGCCTGTTCTCTCAGGTAATCGAGATGGTCTTCTTCTTCCTCAAGGTTTTCTTCAAAGAGTTCGCATATATCGGTATGGCCGACTACATCGCAAATATTATAGAACAGCTCTTGTGAGTCCGCGAGCCGGTATTTAGCCAGTATTGTTGCTTTGACCATCTCAATAGGGTCATCACCGCTCATCTCGATAAGCTGATGACACACTTTCCGGCCATGTTCGATGCTTTTTTCGATACTATCTCCTCTGCCGACTGCATCAAGTGCTCTTTCCAGGTTCTTGACGTGTTTTTCGTCTTCGTCATGGATTTCCTGGAGCTGCCTTTTCATCCCAAATACCAAATTCTCGTCATTCAGCAGCTTGTGTTCTGCCTCTACTATCCCTTGTGCAGTGCCTAGCGCTTCTGCAAGTTGCGTGGAAAGATATTCTTTGTCCATGCTGGTATCACCTACCTCAATTTGTAGTTGCATTAATGGCTTACCCTCCGCTTTTAGCAGTAAAACGATAGAAATCATAACAAAGCAGGAATGTACAGCCTGAAAAGCAAATCTGTAGTTGTGTCATTTACTACAGGAGGGACAAGTGAAGGCTCATACAGAGTATTTGTGGTTCAATACGCATGACCGAGTCGAATTTATCAATATTACGGACGAATGTGAGCGCATACTAAAAGAGTCCGGCATCCAGGAAGGCTTCATGCTGGTCTCCGCAATGCATATTACTGCCAGCATTTGGGTTAACGATAACGAGTCTGGCATCTGGAAGGATGCTCAGGATTTTCTTGCCAACCTGGTGCCTTATAACAAGGCCTACAGGCATAACAGGACAGGAGAAGACAATGCGGATGCTCACATCAAAAACCTGCTTGTAGGACATGAAGCGATTCTTCCGATAACAAACGGAGAGCTTGACCTCGGCCCCTGGCAGCAGGTTTTCTATTGCGAGTTCGACGGCCGCAGAAGAAAACGTGTAGTGGTCAAAGTTATTGGTGAGTGAAAAAACAAGATGGGCCAAAGATAATACATCCCTGGCCCATCCTCACATTTCATTAAAGCCTTTATTATCTAACCCATCTCCTATGCGCTGGCGGCATCTCTGGGAACGGGCCATGCGGCTCAGTCTGATACCAGTAGGCTGTTGAAGCTATGTCATCCTGACGCGGGATGATTTTACCATCCTGGTAACCTAGAGCCTGGATAGTCACCTTCAAATCTTTCGTAAATCTGATTGGGTCAGGGATATGCCATCGATAAAGACCATGTTTTGGCACGCATCCCTCTTCTTTCTTCCACAGCGGATAACCGAGGAACGGGCCTGAGTATGTTTCGCCAAAGCACCATGCGCCGCCGACATAGTCTTCAGTGCCGGTTCCGCAGATAGTTGGGAACTCAGTGTCTCCGTCCATGTAGAACTTTATCTCGCCTTCACCCCACCAGCCGTCGCTTAGCTGTGTCCATGCAAAGTATGTGCCTACATAATGGCCTCTGCCTTTGACGTTATCGAGGATTACGTGCAGCGGAGCCTCTATAGGAGTAACCGACCTTCTCCACTGTGCGTGGAAATATGCAGCGTTGTCAGGCACTTCACCCAGTTCATAATCCACCTGATAGAAGAATCCTCTTATTTCCTCTTTATGCTGGCTTTCGATTTCAATCCTGGCGTTTTTCCTGAAGGGCATCGGCCAGTAAGAGTTGAAACCGCCGGAAGGATTCGATGCAATCGGGATTGACGATACGTTAGTCCGCATCGCATGGCCGTTGCAGAAGAAATCACCCAGGGGAACTTCTACCGATGGTGTATCTTCATCATCCCAATACATTCTAAGGATAAAATCACGGTAAGTCTTGGATGTGGCTGTAATCCAAATATGCTTGATAGTACCTGGACCTACTATGTCAGCCAAAACTACTTTCTCAAAAGGCTGAACTGTGATGCACGGTCTGACTTTCCAGCCTTGACCGAGCATGCTTGCCGGATTATTCTCGTCCGGGATTTCCATTGCAGCCTTGCCGACTTCTCCCTTTGGGTTCTCGGCACAAATGCTTCTTGTCTTCCCATTGCCCAATAGGGCAATTCCACACATACCGAATAAATCCATTACTCCTCCTACCCTTACTACAGAGTTTCGTTAAAGCCTGGAATCCAGACTATGCCGCAGAGCGGCTATATGAGCGGGGGTAGTCCCGCAGCATCCGCCGACGATTACTGCGCCAGCGTCTATGCATCTGATTGCTCCAGCCGCAAACGCATCAGGCGGTAAGTTGAAAACAGCTCGGTTGTCTATTAGCTCAGGCAGGCCGGCGTTAGGCTGCGCTGCAAGCGGTTTATCGACCACTCGCTTCATTTCAGCGATTACTTCCGCCATCTGCTCAGGAGTGATACCTCCGCAGTTAGCTCCAATCACATCTGCTCCGGCTTCTGCCATTGCTCGGGCGCATTCTTCGACAGTATTGCCCATCATAGTCCTCGGCCCGGCTGCTCCAGGATTGAAAGACATGCTTGCTATTACAGGCAGATTACTCACGGACTTGCAAGCCTTGATGGCTATTACTATCTCGTTGATATCGGTCATGGTTTCTACAGTGAACAGGTCTACACCTGCTTCTGCCAAAACTATTACCTGTTCTTCGAATATTTCTCTGAACTGGTCTTTAGTATAAGTGCCGTAAGGTTCCAATAACTGGCCTGTGGAGCCGATATCTGCTGACACGTAGGCGCGGCCATCAGCGGCTTTTTTGCATAGTTCAACGCCTGCTGTGTTGAGTTCTTTCAGTTTATCAGTCAGCCTGGAATGCTCCAGCCCGAGTCTGTTTGCAGAGAATGTATTTGTCAGTAAAATATCGGCGCCTGCATCGAGATACGCGCGGTGAACATCAGCTATTGTTTCAGGTGCTTCTATATTCCACTGAGGTCCTGGATGCAGCCCGCGCTCTTCAAGCTGCGTGCCCATAGCGCCATCAAAAACAAGTATCCGACCTTCCTGTAATACTTCAAGAAACGGCTTCATTAACAACCAACCTCACTGTTATACTTTCCCGAGTATACCTTGGGGAAAGTAAAGTGTAAAGGGGAGAGTGACGAGTAATGAGTAACGAGTGATGAGTCCACTCGTCCCAACCTCGGGAGAAATTCCAACCTCGGGAGAAATTTGCAATTTCTCCCGAACATATTGCTAAGAAATCTGTGATTCCGAACAATTATCTAAACATCAATAACCGGGATTGCAAATCCCTCTTTCAGCCATTCCGGGCTAAATTGCAAATTTAGCCCGAGTATAGCCCGAGTATAGGTATAGATACTCATCACTCGCAACTCGTCACTGGTATCATGCAGGTAATGATGAGGCTTATGTCTAAGTAGTAACTCGGAAATTATGACTGGAGGATATGAATGTCGCCTCTTAAGACAGGAGACCGGGTGAAGATAGTCGACCGGCAGATGACTGCGGCCGATACCAAATCCGGATTGTATTACGATTACTTCCGAGGGCTTGTTGGAACCATAGAGCGAATCTATGAAGATAAAAGTGTTTCTTTGCGTGTTGAATTAGAGAGTCTGCCTGAAGATGTTCTGCAGCGGCACCTTGAAATTCAGGATACAGCCAAAAATCGCTGGCTGTCTGGACTTGGACAGGAAACCAGAGAACGGTTGTCTGAAGCTCAGAAGAATGTCACATTGACTTACACTATCCTTGTAGGTTTAGATGACCTTGAACCGTTTGGCAAAGGTAAATCTGCTGCCAGACCAAAACCAAAAGCTGCTTCTCAGTCTGCAGAAGCCGTCGTTGCGGCTAAACCAAAGGCCAAAGAGAAGGCTGAAGTAGAACGACCTTCAGAGAAGGATCTGGAGAAGGCAGAAGAAGATTACTTAAAAAGGATCATAGACCGAGCTAAAGATAACAAGTAAAAAAGATAAAAAAAGTTCGTTTTCTGCGTTTCATCTTGAAGTGGAGTGCGGTAGATATTCTGTGCAAAACCGAATAGCGCACCCACTTCCAGGCCAGGGTATAATCGCTTGCAGCGACCTATCTTCGGTCTATGAAGTTGTTGTTTGCTAAATACACATGGCAGCTTCTGACGGGATATGTGTCGTGGATAGTATGGCTTAGCGCCCTAATGTGCTTTGGTCGGTCCACCCGGCCAGTCATCTGGGAAACGCAGTCTACTTCATATAAGGCGATGTAGCTCTGGCCTGGATTGCGTATATGTCTATAGATAATACTCCTCAAATATCACCTGCCGGGAACAATAAATGGTGGACCTTGGCTGTTGTAGGTGCAGGCACGTTTATGTCTGCACTTACAGGCAGCGTTGTGAACACTGCATTGCCAGTCATTGGTGAAAGCACCGGAGCAAGTGATGCAACACTGCAATGGGTTGTTCTCATCTACCTGCTGACTACAAGTTCGCTGCTGTTGGTGTTTGGCAGGCTTGCTGATATTTATGGTCAGAGGAAAATCTATATATCAGGCCTTGGAGTGTTTGTATCAGGTTCCGTGCTTTGCGGATTTGCCCCTAATATCGAGGCATTGATTGGTTTTCGTGCGTTGCAGGCTCTTGGCGCAGCGATTCTATTTGCTATAGGTCCTGCAATCCTGACCGCGGCATTTCCAGGCCAACAGCGAGGCAGAGCGCTGGGATTGCAGGCAACCATGACCTACATCGGGCTTGCAACTGGCCCTGCACTTGGAGGTTTTCTTACACACGCTTTTGGATGGCCGTCCATTTTCTTTGTAAATGTACCGATAGGCGTTATTATCCTTCCTCTTTCGCTTTATGCCCTAAAACCGGATGTTACACCTGCCAGACAGCCGTTTGATCCAGTTGGAGCTGTAACACTGGCTGTTGCATTGACTTCTTTATTGCTCGGATTCAATCAGGCTCTAAGGTTGGGATGGGGGAATCCCGTTGTTATCACTGCGCTTGGCATCTCTCTTATTGCATTTACCGCGTTTATCTTTGTTGAACTGAAGATGGCACATCCCATGTTGGACATGACCTTGTTTCGCAACCGAGTTTTCGCTGCTTCGACGCTTGCAGCATTCCTAAATTATATGGCTTCTTCTTCTGTTTCATATCTGATGCCTTTTTATCTGCAGAGAGCGGCTGGATACAGAGTGGATACAGCCGGATTGATACTGATTACAACACCTGCTGTTATGGCAGTGGTAGCCGGACCTGCCGGATGGATTTCTGACCATATCGGACATAGATTGCCTGCGACTGCCGGGATGATTATAACTGCTGGGGCTTTGCTGTTTCTAAGGGTTCTCAGCCCGGATTCCAGCGCGGTGACAATTGTGCCGATTCTTGCACTGCTGGGGCTTGGTGTGGGGCTGTTTACATCTCCAAACAACAGCGCAATCATGGGTTCTGCGCCTAGAGAACGTCAAGGAGTGGCTGGAGCCATACTTGCAGCAGCACGAAATGTCGGGTTTACCATTGGTGTGGCAGTAGCTGTGATGATTTATCTCTCCAGGTTGAATACTACTGACACTCAATTGGCTTCTCCAGCGGATATTACAAATGCCATGCAGTATGCAACTACGGCTATTGCGTTTCTCGTGGTAATCGGTGCCGTTGTAAGCGCCCTGCGGTGTGAACCAAATGGAAGATAATAACTCTAAGCCTTCCTCATCCCTCATTATAATGGTCTTGGATTTAAGGTAGAATGTAGCTGTGGAATATAAACTTGTCGTTACTGATCTTGACGGAACGCTTTTTGACTCTAACGCAACCATTCCTGAAGTCAATGTAGATGCACTAAGGGCTGTAATTGATTATGGAGTTCCGGTTGCGATAGCTTCCGGCCGAAGATTCGGCCCATTTGCCCTTAAAGCTGCCGAAAGTATCGGCAGGCCCATCTATCTCATCCTCTGCAATGGCGCTGTTGTTGTAGATAAGGATTTTGAGACAGTCTTATTGCGTCAGCCGCTCAGCTTGGAAGATGTCCAGTGGCTGGTCCATACCGGTTGTGCCAGGGAAATGGTTCACTGGAATATCCACAGAGATGAAATTGACCTGCTTTGGCGCAGGGAAGACGGCAGACCGATAGTCCCAGACCTGCCTGATGAGTTCTGGAAAGTTGTCACTACCCCTGATGATCTGCTTTCGCTCTGCACGTCTGATATGCTTCGTGTTAGAATATGGGCTTCAGATAAAGAAACCGCAGATACTGCTGCAATGCTCAAGAACCGGGGATTTACCGTCGACCTCTATCCATACCCTGGCGAGGGCGACTCTTACATAGAAATCATGACGCCTGGCGTGAACAAAACTACATCCATCGAATTCCTCGCTAACCGGCTTGGTTTTGGACTGGAACAGGTAGTGGCATTCGGAGATGGCACAAACGATGTACACATGCTGGGTAGTGTAGGCATGGGTGTTGCAATGGCCAACGCTATAGACACTGCAAAAGACGCTGCCAGGATGACAACCACCTCCAATATCGAGTGCGGAGTAGCTCACGGGCTTGCAAAGTTGTTCCCTGAGGCTCTAAGAGACTGCAGTTTTATCCAGACACAAAAGTAGTACACAGGCTGAAATATAAAAAGACCGAAGCGCCTGCCCCGGTCTTTCTTTTCGGTATATCAAAGACTGCTATATCTGGGGGGAATTTTATCTCGGGAAAAACCACTCTCGGGAGAATCATCTCTCGGGAGAATCATCTCTCGGGAGGGATTTGCAATCCCTCCCGGACATATTGCTGAGGGATCTGTGATCCCGGATGATTATCTTAAATATCAGCAATCGGGATTGCAAATCCC
>JAKPFN010000052.1 GCA_029551395.1 Armatimonadota bacterium
AAATATCAATATCTGCAACACGACGCTACTCTTTACTTAAATGGATCCTGACAGAAAATATGAATCCATTGCCCATATTGGAAACACCAACCGCATGGATTAGTTTCTGTAGAGCTCAGAAATCTGTATGGGAATCACCGATATCAAAACTAATAATACAAAAGAACAATCGAAACAAGATTCGCGTCCAAGAACTCATTTCTAGTGTCTAAGAAGACGCAGAACAAACGTGGAGCAGTTTATTCTTTTAGTATTGCCCGACCATGAGAAAAAGGGATCGTTCATTTGAGCGATCCCTTTTTTATTGTACCTACAGCTAACTTCTACATAATATCCGAATAAGCAGCGACTGCTGCATCGTAAACCAGCTTCACCGGGACATTGTGAGCATCAGCAGCCTTCTTGCAATCCTCATATTCAGGCGATGCATTGATTATTTTGCCGCCTAGTTCACCAATTTTTATGCGGATTCGGCCGTAATCCGTCTCTACTTCCTGCCAGCGTCTATCAAGGCATATCCGATCCCATTCGGTAATCCTGACTCCCAGAGTTGATGTTTCTTTTAGCACGATTTCCGAGAATTCGTGAGCTTTGTCAAATGGGCAAAGCACGGATAAAAGCGTCCCCGGACGGTTCTTTTTCATCTGTATGGGACTCAGGTATACATCCAAGGCGCCTGCACTGAACAGACGCTCCATTACGGAATCGTAGAACTGAGGATTAAAGTCGTCTATATTGGTTTCGATGACCACAATCCGGCCGGACGATGGGTAATCCCCTACTCCTTCACCAAGTATTACCCGAAGCAGATTCGGAAACTCTCGTTCTTTCTTACCTGAGCCATGGCCGACCTTGTTGATAGACATGGAAGGCATTGACCCGAATTCTGAGGCGATCGTGGTAATAATCGCAGCCCCTGTGGGTGTGACAAGTTCGCCTTCTACATCGAATCTTCGCAGAGGCACTCCCTGCAGCAATTCCACAGTGGCAGGAGCAGGCAATGGGAACGTGCCATGAGCGCCAGTAGCGAATCCGTGGAATGTTGGCAGCGGACTTGCGACTACTTTGGGCCGATCAAGAAGCTCCAGACATATCGCTGTACCGACTATGTCCACTATGGCATCGACAGCGCCGACCTCATGGAAATGGACTTCATCAGGTGTAGAACCGTGAACCTTTGCTTCTGCTTCTGCAAGCCGAGTGAATATGCGTATGGCTGTATCTTTGACCCAGCCCGAGAGTCCCGATTGTTGGATGATCTCACGGATATGAGTCAACCCTCTGTGATGATGGTGATGATGGTCATCAACCTCAACATTTACATCAGTAGCCATTATGTGGCTCTTTTCAACGCTCTTTACCTCTATTTTATAACCATGCAGGTGTAAACCGGACAGCGCATCTTGCAGTTTCTCTACATCCGCACCTGCATCGATAAGAGCGCCGAGCGTCATATCCCCGCTGATCCCAGCAAAACAATCGAAATATGCGATTTTCATCTGTTCACCTGATGAGCAAAGTATCCGGCTCCGAAGCCGTTGTCTATGTTTGTTACCACTACACCAGCCGCGCAGGAGTTGAGCATTGCCAGAAGCGCAGCCAAACCGCCAAAGCTGGCGCCGTAGCCCACACTCGTAGGGACAGCAATCACTGGACGAGATACAAGCCCTCCTACCACGCTGGCAAGCGCACCTTCCATACCTGCAACTACGATAAGAACATTTGCCTTTTGAATCCGGTCTTTCTGGTCGAACAATCGGTGGATTCCGGCCACACCTACATCGTAAGCGCGTTCCACATGGCTGCCCATTGTCTCGGCTGTAACTGCAGCCTCCTCAGCCACAGGGACATCTGCCGTTCCTGCACACATGACCATTATGTATTTATCATTAGCCTTAACTTGCACAGGCTCCTGTTCGCGGTTCACCACTACAATTCTGGCAAGCTCATGATAGGTCGATCCATCTACTTCCGAGACGATTCTCTCAGCAATCTCACGAGTAACACGAGTTGCCAGGACTTTGGAGTTCCGCTCTGCCAGCCGTTTTACTATCTCGACCGACTGCTCGCAGGTTTTTCCCTGGCAAAAGACTACCTCCGGAAAGCCAGTGCGTATGCTGCGGTGCATATCTAACTTGGCAAAACCCAAGTCATGATAAGGAAGACCTCTAAGTTCATTAAGTGCATCATCAACCGGAATATCTCCAGCTTTTACTTGCTCAAGCAGCAGTCTTAATCGTTCAGCGTCCACTATCTTCTCCTGCATTACTGATTTGCAGAACAGCATTCATGCTGCCTGTGCGGTAGCCCTGCATGTCTAATGTTGTATAGGTATATCCGAGATTCTTGAACTTGCTAACGACTGTTTCACGTATCTCTGAAGAAGCTAACCGGGCAATTTCTGAAGGATCGACCTCTATTCGCGCAATCGTATCATGATGCCGAACCCTTACCTGACGGAAACCAAGGTTTTTCAGGAATCTTTCAGCTTCATCCAACCGAATCAGTATTTCCGGTTCGATGCGGGTACCGTAAGGAATTCGGGAAGAAAGGCAAGCAAAGGCAGGTTTATTCCATGTCGGCAGCCCCATTTGTTTTGAAGCTTCACGGATATCGTCTTTGGTAAAACCAGCCTCCCTGAGCGGACTTCGTACGCCCAGTTCGGTTGCAGCACGGCTTCCAGGACGATAATCGCTCAGGTCGTCAACATTTGCTCCATCAGCAACCCATTTTATGCCTTGTTCACGAGCAATATCAATCAGCTTTGTAAACAGTTCCTTCTTGCAAAAAAAGCATCTATCGGGAGTGTTGCGTGCAAAATCATCGTTCTCGAGTTCTCTCGTATCTATCTGCAACAAGTTCAAGCCGAGTTTTTTGGCAGTCTCAATTGCTTCTTTGACTTCGACTGATGGATATGTCTCAGAAGATGCCAAAACACAAACAACACGGCTGCCAATTTCCTCTGTGGCAACAGCAGCCAGGAACGTGCTGTCTACACCACCTGAATAACCGAGAACCAGCCCGCCCATGTCTCTTAAAACTGCGCGCAGGCGCTCGATTTTCTCACTGAGTTGTGTCATAATGCCTCCGGTATCAAACAAAAAGGCCATCAAGTTCGTCGTCCGAGTGGGCGGCGCCTTCATGGCCGATAAATCTTCAGTTGTAGTAAAACAATAATGCTCCAGCTTCAACCGGAGCTTTATGAACCTTCTTAGTTCTCTCGTAGTATATACCGCAGAGCCTGCCTCAGTCAAACAAGCGGACAGAAATAAAAAAGTAGATGAGTCACTCACTACAGAGATTGATCCCTCTTCAGTTCTTTAAGTGTTGTGTTTATAATTGCCGCGCTTTGGGAATAAGCCAGCCTGATAAACAAGTAACAAACAAGCATAGTTATCGAGGATCAGACTATGGCTACCCGAATTAAACATCCACGAGAACAAATTTATGATGCAGATATTCCGCAACGCAGCAAATATAGAACGCTAATCCCTCTTGTTGCGTTCATACTCACTCTATGGTTAATACTTATTCTGCTTCGATTCATATTTCATATAGCACAAAACAACGAGTATTTGTTCATGGGCATGATAGGATCACGCACTATCAACTTTGCTGCTAATGATACAGTGCTTTATCTGGATATGATCGAACAGGCGCAAAACGGGGCATTGCTGTTTTCCAATGAATTTACGGGAGAAGTATCAAGAAACCTCTATTTCAATTCAATCTGGCTGGTTATCGGAAAGATTACCGGGCCATTAGGTCTAAGCCCACTGACTTCTTTCTTGATTTTTAAGTTTCTTATGATCCCGGTCTTCATATTGACATTGTGGAGGTTTTTATCTCTAATCCTGCCGGACGTAAAAAGCCGATATTTAGCGATATTCTTAATAGCATTCTGCGGCGGCATAGGATGGGTCTTGGGGACATTTGGCAGACTTGTACCCTGGCCTCTAGAGCAGTGGTTCATCGGCGGCAGAGTACCAGAATTCAATTGCTTCATCTGTTTGCTCATAAGCCCTCATATAACACTTGCCATGTCATTAATGCTTATTGCTATGGCAGACATTATCAGATGCAGCCATCGTGAACAGCGCGGAGGTTTGGTCTTTACGGCAATTATGTTCATCCTGGCGACTTTTCATCCATACGATGTCGCTATGCTGTTCCTGGTGAGCGGAGCTTATCTACTCATCCTGCGAAAACAAACGGGGTACTTCAATAAACGGATTATCAAAGCTTATATTACTGCAATAGTAGTAACAGCGCCGGTATTGGCATATCACTATTGGTCTCTGGGCGCTTCGCCTGACCTGCATGGCTTGAAATATCAAAATGCCTTGATGCCAACAAGCTCGATTCGTTATCTGCTTGCCATTCTGCCGCTGGGAATACCGGCAGCCTATGAATTAGTAAAAAACATTGCTCAAATCAAACAACTGGAACCAAGCCAGTTGTTTATCCTGACATGGACATTAATGATACCTGTTATGCTCTATGCGTATCCAGACATTCCATTTGCCTGGAAACTTGCCGTAGGAACACCAATTCCAGTATTCATCCTGGCAACACAGTGGATAATGAAGCATACGCGAAATGACAGTAAAGGACAGCTAAGGAATATCCTCAGATCGCGCACAATTGTTGCATTGATTGCACTCAGCTTAATAAACAATATAGTGGTGCTTATGATGATACTTAATGTACCTGCAAAAAAGGCACCACCTTATTACCTCAGCAAATACGACGTAGCAGCCCTTCAATGGCTTAGCAAACAGCCAGACAACGATTATGCTGTGATGTCAACCAGGTGGCATGGACTATTTATGCCATCTATTGCCAGGAAGAAGTCATTCATAGCTCATGGTGTTGTTACACCTGATTGTGTCAACAAGGAAGAAACAGCTCAGGAAATGTTCTCAGAAAACACTCCTTCTGATTCTGATCTAGAAAAGCTTCGAGAATACAGGGTCAGATGGGTGTTTTATGGCAGCTTAGAAAAAGAATGGTGGGAAGAACTAGAACCATCGCCCGAAATGCTGTTAAGATACAGCAATGATCAAGTGAAGATCTTTGAAGTGATTCAGAAATAACAATCAGGTTGGCCTGGATATGCTCCGGCCAACCTGAAAACTCTTATCTAGGCACTTCCACTGATGCGAGGATGTTACTTACCACCCTGTCAGGAGTAAGCCCTTCTATCTCCGCTTCAGGACGTAAGATGAGCCTGTGCCGAAGCACTGCAGGAGCAAGCACCTTTATATCATCCGGAATAACGAAATCCCGTCCACGGATGGCTGCAATAGCCTTGGATGTCAATAACAGTGTTATCGATGCACGTGGACTTGCGCCTAATACAAGATTTCTATCCTGTCTTGTTCGGTGAACTATCTCTCCGATGTAACGCATAATCGGATCATCCACTCGAACCTGAGATATCTCTTCTCTGCACTGATTTAGATCAGATTCACCAGCTACAGCTTTTACACCGGCTTCTTCAATCCTGATTGGCCTGAATCCGGCGTTATAGTTCTTGAGTATCTTGTGCTCCTCTTCAGAATCGGGATATTCAACAAGCACTTTTAACATGAACCTGTCTAACTGCGCTTCCGGTAATGGATAAGTGCCTTCATATTCGATCGGATTCTGTGTTGCAAGCACCATAAAGAGCGATGGAAGCGCGTAAGGCTCTCCATCCATAGTGACTCTTCGTTCTTCCATTGCCTCGAGCAGTGCTGCCTGAGTTTTTGGCGGAGTGCGGTTGATTTCATCAGCTAGAAGGATATTCGTGAAGACAGGTCCCTTTCGCTGGCGGAACTCAGCACGTGATGGATCATAGACATTCGTTCCAATTACATCAGATGGCATCAAATCCGGGGTGAACTGGACCCGTTTGAAGTCAGCCGATATGGTGTGTGCCAGCGTACGTACCAGCAGAGTCTTGGCTATTCCCGGAACGCCTTCCAACAATACATGACCATCCGCAAATAAGGCAACGAGCACTTGCTCGATGACCTCGTCTTGCCCTACGACGATCTTCTTGATCTCTTCGATTATCGCGGCAGCCGTAGCAGTAGTTTTGTTCTCAATTCTTGGTTGATCGAGCAATTCCTAGCTCCCTTCTAAACTCTTCTATTGATTTTGTAAGCGAAATCACTTCACTGTCCGATGTTTCCTGGCCTTTGGCAATATTTTCACATCGAGACAGCAGCGCAGTCAGTCTGGCTTTATCCACTTGCCTTGCTCTGAAGACAGTTTCAGCCGCATCATCAGGAGAAGCATCAGGTGATACACCAAATTTTACTATCAACTCCCTGCGGAACGATGCATAAATAGCCTTCATCGCAATGCCGCGAGCTTCAGCACGATGATAAAGCCCTGCCATAGCCCGAACAAGTTCCCAACCGCGAGGCTGCTCAACCCATTCAGGAAGTGGATGTATGGCTCCAAACCTCCTGCCTACACTAATGAGGATCAGAAGCGTCACTAACGTCAATTCACCCAGAGCAAGCCAGCCCCCAAGATCGAGAAGTGGAGGAGGCTCATTTTTGAAGCCAGCCAGCGGGTCATACTCCCAGAAAAATACTCCATCGTTCTCTCCTGCATTCTCATAGACCAGGTTTGTGATAAGCACAACATTATCTACATCCCTAATCTGCGAGTTAGCAACCATAAGTGGGTCGCCAATTGCTATTATTCGGCCTTTTCCCAGCGGTTTTTCTATAACAACTGCGTCTTCATCCTGCTTAACGATAACAAACCCATCCTTACCTTCATTAAAAGCTGTCCTTGCTGTAACAAATAACCTTTTGACACCCTTTTTATATTTACAGTCCTCAGGCTGAACGAAAGCAGGCAGTTCATTGAAGCGATCGATACCGATGATTCCGAAATCATCAGGCAGTTGAGCAGACCTGGATACCGAAATAATCAGTGTATTCCCTCTCTCAACCCATTCTGTCAATGGTTTGGCATCAGGTTCGTTTATGAACAGCGGATCCACTAAAAACAGGACTTTGGCACTCTTGGGAATAGTCTTGATGGAGCCTTCATGCCGGCCTACACGGAATCCTAAATCCTTCAACAGTATATAAAAGGCTTTGGTACCACGTTTACCAGTTCCGTAGCTGCTGGGTTTGTCTTCCTTTCCCTGCGGTCTGACTGCAATAAAATAAGCACCAACGGTAAGCAGAACAATCAGGCTAATCAAGACCTTTGTATCCTTAGACATCCGCCTCATTGCCGTGCCTCCATGGATGCAATCTCTTGATAGGTATTTACGAATTTACGATAATCAGCATCCGTAGCTTTTTGATGGCCGTACCACTTCCAATCGAATGCAACTGTGATAGGGCGAAGTGATTTTTGGATGTCTTTACGTGCTCTGAGGGACCTGTAGTACTCCCAGTTGGTTCCCGTGCGGTCAAAACGTATCAACTCCCGCTCATCCAAGTTAAGCAAGACAGCCAGATACACTAGCCTCAACGCAGTCCTGAAGTCTCCAGATGCTGCAGCGAGTTCAGCTTCATCCAAAGCGGCTTTCGGATCATCTGGACCGGCATATAGTTCATCTGCATCTGATGCGGCACGTTTAGATCTATGAATATTTATATTAAGCCTGAACAGTGTATAAGCAAGCAAGATGAGAAACGCTACAACTGTCAGAATAGATACAATCACAGCTAGAGATGCAGGAGTTCTTCCATCAAATTGATCAAATAACCAACTCATCAGCCGTGTTACTGCCCCTCTGCACCATTTATACAACCTCTCCCAGATGGAAATCCTGGATTTAGCAAACTCCCGTTTAGCCAGAATCTTCCTAAGAGCCTTTTTGCGTTGCTGTGGAGTCTTGTGAGCAACAGGAGGCGATAAACGGCCAGGCTCGGTAGTTGAAACAGCATGTGATGGACGAGGTGCTGTAGCAGTGTTTTGCCCAATGGATGCAGGCATTGCCGAAATAATGCATATTAAAAGCAGTATTGCTAATCGCGTCTTTATCATATCCTGAAAACAAGCCGATTGATGCACGGCCTGATACAATTTAGTTGGATAGACACACACGCAAATCCTTCATTGTAGTTACAGATGAAGAGAAATAAGAGGTCTGGCGGAAGCTCTGGATGTTTATCGATTCCAATCGGTAAACTCTAAAGAAGAATCATATAGCAGGTTTAGGATCTTCATCTGCAGCAAGAGCCTTGGCAAGACGGGAAAATGCTGTAACTTTTCTCTCCAGCAGCCTTTTACGAAGCTTAAGCATCTCTATCTGCCTGTCTATATCTTGAATATGCCAGTTTATGACTGTTTTTACCGATTCAACAAGAGAATCGAGTCCGCCACCAATAGCTTGCGCGTATTCGATTATTTCCGAGGCATAAGGCTCCCGAAATTCAAGGTCAGCAATATCCTGAGATGTCATACCAAGGGCAGTCAGTTTATCGCACGACTGCAATGTATTAGCCGTCAGGTCAATATCTGACAATTCCGATATGAGGCGTCCCAATTTGCCAATAGGTTGTGCATCGCTTCGCAGCACGCAGACAGATTGGGCCCTGGCAATTCTGTTAGTTCTGATCCGCATTACTAATCCCCATCTATTTCCATACCCCATTTCCATCATGATAGAAACTGACCAGCCTGGCTGTCTTCAGGATAAGCTTGTAAGCTGAATAAGGTATGCAAATATATTAGCCTGATAACCGTGTTATCAGATACAGTAAAAGAGGATTACTGCTGCAATTATGGCGTGCCAATAGACTCTTAGACAATGATGTTCTACACAAAACGTTAGCTGACTCAACAGCTGTCTAAGAACCTATAAAGACCACCCAGGATACAAGCACTAGTCACGGACCTGACAGACCAGTACGTACAAGCGGTGGATTTTAACCGAGAACGATGGATTCCAATACGTCAACAGCAATACCAGTGATTATTGACATACAAACAGTTGGCTCAATGTCATAAATGAGACCTATGTTTGGAGGGATTTACTGTCAATTATTGTCAGTTACTGGTATGTTCCGTAACGTACGTGACATCACTAGTTCCCAGTTAAAGCATTCTTAACGTTCTTTACGGTAACTCTCAGTTAACCAATTACACCTACGTTGGCTGCTTGTGGACCTTTGGATCCATCAACTAATTCGAATTGGACAGTCTGACCTTCGATGAGGGACTTGTAGCCGTCTTTCTTAATAGCGGAGAAATGAACGAACACGTCTCTGTGACCATCCAGTTGAATGAAACCGTAACCTTTGGCGTCGCTAAACCATTTTACCTTGCCAACTTTGATACTACCCGATTCCATATCCTACTTGAAACCTCCGATACCACACAGTAGCAAGCGAGCTTACTACTGGTAGGATTATAGCAATCAGACAGTATCTTGTCAATCATTTTAAGTAAAATAATTAGCTTTTTATTGTGGTAGACTGTTCGCTAGTTCACAAATTGCGCGGTTTATGCCTAGAGACAGCCTTTAACTTATTGTTTAATGCTTTTGCATTGGTATGTGAAGGACTCAAGAGCAGTGTTTTATCTAGTTCGATACATGCCCTGGCATTTTTGCCTAGTTTGACATAAGCTTCGCCAAGATGATATCTAAGTTCAGGGTCATTCCTACTAAGCCGGACTGCACGTTCTAGTTCATCTACAGCCTCTTTATATCGCCCGAGCTTATAATAGACCCATCCCAGACTGTCAATATACATGGCGTTGTGTGGTTCTGCTTTAACTGCTTGCTTTGTAAGTTTGAGAGCTTTTTTGAGGTGAATATCGTTCTCTGCGTAGAAATAACCCAGGTCATTGGCAAGCCAGGGATTATCTGGCCATAAACTCACAGCCCGTTCAAGTGCATCTATGCCTTCCTGATTACGGCCTGCACTATAACATAAACCACCATACTGACCCAGCAGTACAGCAAGTTCTTTTTTCTTCAATACCCGATCCAACTGCCGGGCATCGTTTAATTCGATAATCTCTTTGGCGACATCGATGGCGTAGGGAATCGATCTGGAGCCATCTGCCGTGAATGTATAGAATGCTGTCAGATACGTGTCGGTTTTTCGATTGGATAACTTAACGGCTCGATGGAACTCTTTTAATGCTCTGTCCGGCCTGCCATTATCTAGATGCTGATAAGCCTGCCGAATTACTTTATGATAATTCTTATTGCCTTTTGCAGATTTGCTTCCGGCAGGCCCAATGGTCTTCACTACGCTGAAAATGATTAACAGTAGTACCAGTGCCGCCCAGAAAATAATTTCCGATAAGTTTCTTGCGCGCATAAAAGTCGTATAAAACAGTCTCACTCAGCCCGGCCAGCCCCTGCTTGTGATGCAAGTGCCAGAATTTCCTCTCTTGTGACCGCGCAGACTCCAACTTTTCTTACCGCTGCGCCCCCGGCGAAGTTCCCAATCCGTGCTGCATCAAGTGGAAACGCTCCGGCTGCAAGCGACATGCTTATGGCGCTTATTACTGTGTCCCCCGCTCCAGCTACATCATATACTTCGATTGGAACCGCTGTCACTGTATTAGCCAAATCATCTGTAAACACTGATAGCCCCACAGCGCCACGAGTAATTACGAGACACTCGACATCCAATTCTCTAAGCATACGCCTGCCAGTGGAGATTATCGCTTCTTCACAATTAAAAACCTGGCTACTGGCAGCTTCAGCCTCTGATTGATTAAGTGCAATAAGCCCTGCACCCTTAAAGCCATTGATATTCACTGGTTTTGGGTTAGCAGTGCATATTTTGCCCATCTCACGAGCCATAGTAATAGCCTGAGATGAGACATACGGATTAAGCACGCCTTTATTGTAGTCGGACAGAATCAACACATCACACTGAGATATTTTCTCTCGAATGTTGGAGACCAGTTGTTCAGAGACAGCGGGACTGACAGCCTCGCGGGTTTCTCGGTCTACTCTTACGACCTGTTGTCTGTGCGATACCCATATGCGTGTTTTGCGTGTAGTTATGCGGTTTGGATCGACTATAATGCCCGAAGTATCCACACCGGTTGAAGAAAGCTGCTGGACTAAATTGTAGCCATACTCATCATCACCAATAACACCAACAACGGCGGCTGTTCCACTGAGCGCGCTAATATTATTGACAACATTTGCTGCTCCACCTGGAAGGATTTCCGTCCCACCATTTGCATCTACAACCAAAACCGGCGCTTCTGGCGATACACGGCTTGTAGTTCCCCATATGTGCTCATCAACCATCAAGTCTCCTACTACGAGCACTCTTATTTCATCAAACCGGTCAAGAATACCGGACAGTTTCTCCAATCGATTATGCCTCCTGATATTCAATTATCGCTGCAGAGATAAGAGGAAGCAGTATCTCATGGTGTCCCACGATTGATACAGCTTTTCCGCCCATAGCTCGTATCCGCTGCACTATCTGTTGTTCCGAACGGTATTGCCGAATAAAGTCTAAGTTTACTGCAAATACCTTATCAAAGCTGCACCCAACATTTGCGGCCATTGCAAAAGCCTTCAGCGCAACCTCAGGCAGCACAACTGCTGAACCTGCGTTAATCAGCACTCCGCCCAGGTTGGAGAGATTTTCTATGGATGCAGCAAATATCCGAAAATCTCGCATTGAACAGGCACCGATTGCCGCTCCGTCCGCATTGGGATGCATATGGACTATATCTGTACCAATTGCAACATGCACAGTAGCGGGTATATTAGCACAGCTGGCTGCAGCAAGCAGGCTGGTTGACGCATAAGGCGCATTGGTCGAGATAATCCGCTTACCTATCGCCTCGCCAAACCCCTGTCCTGCTTCCTGGCCATAAACGGCAGCACTATTAACGAACTCCGCAGTTTCCGCACCCATACCGAAGGTGCCTTCCTTCAGACCAGCGACGACATCCTCTGAAGTCCGGCCAAAAAGCGCCATCTCCGTATCATGAATTGCTCCTGCACCGTTGAGAGCAAGTCCTGTGATTATTCCCCGTCCGATGAGGTCCGCAATAACCGGTGACAAGCCGCATTTGATAACATGCGCTCCCATTGCGAGGATAACAGGCTTATTGTCTCTAGCTGCACTGGATATGGCCTCGATTACTGTCTTCAAATCCTTGCCTGCGAGTATATCAGGCAGCGAATCGATGAACTCCAACATAGTTCCGCCAGTACGCCACACTCCAGCAACGTTATCCAGCTCAACTTTTCTTGTCTGTTTTCCTACTTCGTAGGTTTTTATTCTACTGCAGTCGAATTCATTGAAATCAGATGGCATTTAACGACAATGGCCTATATAATCCGGCCGGACTCCTAATCTTTATTTACCTCTAGCGTTGAAAACCAGGTATCGTGGCATCAAAACTGCAACTTGCCAACTAACCTGCCGGTTATTATCTTATCATGCTTGAGGCTGCCGGCCAAGCAAAGTAATCAGCAAATTGCTTCCTACTGGTGTTATCGATGAAAGGGGATTAGCTTTACAGCTTCCTCATATACGCGGTTTACTGTAATTGCCTGCAGGCAATCGCGATTTGAGCACGTAGGTTTATGTCCGCACGGGCCACAATCCAGATGTTCCCACAACACCTTAGACTTACGGCAGTACGGGCCGGTCTCTCGAGGATCTGTTGGGCCGAAAATCGCAACTACAGGAGTTCCAACCGATACCGCAAGGTGCATCGGCCCGGTATCATTGCTGACAACAGCATTGCATCTGGCTAAAACTGCTGCGAGTTGACCAATCTTCGTTTTACCAGCCAAATCTGCAATAGCATACTTTGCTGATTGTTTGACATCTTCAACAGTCTCTCGCTCTGATGGCGCACCAACAATAACTACATCAACGCCATCTGCCGATAGCTTATCAGCAAGAGCCGCATAACGCTCCGGGAACCACTGCTTGGCAAACACGCTTGAGCCTGGGCTGATAGCTGCTACAGGCTTATCTCCAGTTATACCAGCCGAAGCCAGCAGGTCATCAGCATATTCCTGGTCTTCTGTTGAAGTGAACATCTCCATATGAGGTTCATCTACATCAGCACCAACAGCGCGAGCCAGATCAAGATACCAATCGACTCTATGGCGTCCAGGTACTCTTGGAACAGGATGAGTCAGGAATCTGGCAATACCGGGATCATCAAAACCGACCCGCGTGCTGGCTCCAGACATCCAGCCGAGAGCAGACATCCTTACAGAACTGAAAGTAAAGAGCAGGCTTGTATCAATACTGCGTGACCTTAGAGTTGGGACAAGCTTTAGAATCTGCATTAATCCGCGGCGGCGTGTAAGCACTTCATCTACAAAAGGATTATGCTTCAGCAGTTCTTCCATCCCTGCAAGTACGACTGCTGTGATTTTTGCATCGGGATACTTCTCTCGAAGCGCTCGAATGGCAGGGGTAGTAAATAGAATATCCCCGATGTGGTTCAGATTCAGAAGGAGAATGTTGCCAGTTGACATGTGAGGTCAGCCTACCTCCTGATGTACCCGTTTTTCGGAGACACTGCGCAGCACTTCGCGATACACGCGCAAATTGCCTTCCACCATACCGTCAATGCTGAACTCAGTCTCAGCCAGTTTGCGGGCATTCTCTCCAAGTTTTTGAGCAAGGTCAGGATTGCGAAGCAGTGTCAGAATACACTTACCGATAGCTTGCGAATCTGCCGGATTGACTAATAGACCAGTCTGCCCATCCCGTACTATCTCCGGAATGCCACCTACTCCTGAGGCAACCATTGGGCGACCGGCACATGCTGCCTGTATCAACGATACCCCCAAACCTTCTCTAAGCGCAGGATGAACCACGATATCGAGGTTCGGCAATATCTTTTCGATATCGGCTCTGAAACCTGCAAAAATCACAGATTTGCCAATCCCCATCTCGCTGGCAAGATGCTCTAGCTGCTGACGCATCGGGCCTTTGCCTAAAAGGATGAATTGTGTGTCGGGAAACTCTTTTAAGATATCAGGAACAGCCTCAAACAGGTATCGATGGCCTTTGCGTTCTATCAACTGAGCAATAACACCAATCACCGGGACATCTTCAGGAACGCTGAATTCTGAGTGGAACCAGCTTCTATCTCGTTCAAGCTGGAACTGCTCAACGACAACCGCGCTTCGCACCATTTCAATCCTGTTTTCATCGATGCCGCAGTCAATAAGCACCCTTCGTATTCCTTCAGATATGGTTATTATCTTATGGGGATACTTGATGAACTTCAACCTTCCCAAAGGGCCGAGTTTAACTGGGTCATCTATGCGTCTTGAGAGGATAATTGCCGGCACGCGAGCCATCCGTCCGGCCAGCCCGCCAAATATCTCAGCGCCGCGTCTGCTGTGAAGGTGTAATACATCAGGATTCGCTTGCTTAACTGCTCGGTAAACACGCAGCAGCAGAGTTGGGTCGGAGTCGAATGCGATTCTGACAGGAAAGACTCTTATACCAGAAGAACGGGCTTCTTTCTCGATGGCACTGCCTTTGGCGCACAATAAAGACACCTCATGGCCGCGCTTTGCAAGCCCTTTCATCAAGTAGACAACCTGCAGCGCACCTCCATAGAGATGCCTTCCGAACTCAACATGCAGGGTCTTCAGATTGCCCTGCAACCTTCTACTCCTTCTGCACACTGGGTTAACTTCGCCTGTAGGACTTCCATTACTTCATCTGCTGTAATGGATGTCATGCAATCGAAGTTCTCGCAGGTCGGTTTCTTGCGGCAAGGCGAGCACTCCATATTCTTGCTGATCATGGTAAAATTGTCTCGATGTATGTGGTTTTTCCAGGCTGTTGTCGGACCGAACAATGCTACTGTAGTCTTTCCAAGCGCGACACTGATGTGCATAAGCCCTGTATCAACAGCAACAACCGCGTCACTGCGGTCAATCACTGCTGCAGATTGTTTCAGCGTGGTTTTTCCCGCCAGGTTGATTGCTGGTATTTGTGCTCGAGCTAAAATCCTGTCTATTGAAGCATAATCTGCCTTCGCTCCAAGAAAGACAGCCTTAAGCCCCGTCTGCTGATTGGTTAAATCGACAAGTTTTGCCCAGCCTGACTCTGTCCAATGCTTATTAGCGCGGGTAGTCGCTGAACAAAACGCCAAAAACCGTTCTCCTTGACCTAATCCAGCTTGAGCCAACATCTCTCCAGCATCAGCGGACTCTTCAGGACTTACAACAACCCTCATTTGGTCGTCTTCAGGATCTATCTCAATGCCTAAAGGCTTTAGAAGACTGAGATAACAACGGATGCCATGATGACAGCGTCGAGTTTTGGGAGCATCTTTGCATGATGTC
>JAKPFN010000085.1 GCA_029551395.1 Armatimonadota bacterium
GTACTTGATGGTTCCATCGTCCTTGGTCCGCCGACTTTTTAGGAAGTAGACAGTTCCGTCAGGTTCCATGTAAGGAATCAGAATCCGTCCGTCCGTAATAGTGGTGTGTGCTACGAGTGAGTCCTGCCTCCAATAAAAGAGTCCGCTTGCGACCAACATGTTTGGAACAAAGTAGTTTCTTAGCATATTTACTGCACCGATACAGCTTCTTACACCAAAGCGCTCTGGATGTGAGATCCCTCGCTCACGCGTAATTTCTTCGTGGTGCTCGGGAAGCAGCGGCATGTTTCTCCAGAGGTACGTGTAAACGTAATTCGCCTTGCACTGGTTGAACGTATTCTCATCTTTGAATGTGTATGAGCCTGGGGCTGTCTCTTCAATTGCGCCCCTCTCACCTACCATTTTGGCGAACTTCCGCGCTGACCCCTTACCCAGTCCATCTGGGTTGAACCGGCATTTATAACAGATATAGTTTCCGGTACTTGGGTCTACATACAGGTGGCGTTTGCCGATTTCTCCTTTGTCGCAGCGGAAGCAAGGAAATGCCAGTCTTTGCCCGCTCCGTCGTCCGGGCCCGAGATATTTCGTATAGAGCCCAACGTAATCCATCTCTAAACTCCTATCAAGATCCCTTATGTTTCATTCTAATTGCCATCTCTTTGTATTCTGATAGCATGTAGTTATAAGCAGCGTGTACATTTGGCACAGAGCGCATAGCAGGATCTGCGTAGCCGCTCGACAGGTAGGTGTCCGCACTACCAAAGCGAGCCAGATGGAAAAGAGCATCAGCAGAAATAAGCGTGTAGTCCAGCGCCTCTTGAATACTGCTGAATTGTCTTATAGGCTCGGGAAGCACAAGCGGAGCAAGGACGAGTTTCGACTGCATGAAATAGATAACCGCACAGTTCTCGTATTCTTTCAGTATATACTTCTTCAGGTTGTCCGGTTCTATCTTGAGCCCGGCGATTCTTCTGCCGGTATCTAGCACTGCTTGGTTCAGATCGGTATACGCATGACCATCAGATTTGAAATCGATCAATGTAAGCAAGACATCGAGCTTGTTATACATCTCGTTTGTAATTGCATAATATGCGCTTGCGTCTTCGTAAACTGACTTGTCTGCAGCCTCTGAAACAGCCAACTCATAGTGGTAGAATAAGTCTGTTGGCAAGCGCAGAAATGTGTTAACAATAGGGATAGATGCAATTGGGTGTTCTTTAGCTATCCGTTTTGTTGTAGAGCAGAAGCTCAGAAATGCTCCTGCTTTCGATCCTGTTTCTTCTGTTCCTTGAGTTTTTGATACCGGTCCTTGCGGGCCTGCTTTATCCGTTCCTGTGCGGCCTGTTCCTTCTCGACCTGCCACGGCGTCTTCTGCCGTTTTGGGGGTGTCCAGCGCTGCACTGGCGATTTCTTCTGACATGGTTCCTCCTGTGTGCGCCGGGCTAGTTCTACCAGGAACATAAGATCGCTCTCGGGGAGAGTCATCCATCTACCGGCTTTTCCAAAGTCGAATACGGTGTAGCCAAAGTCGTCCCTGGCATACATCCTTAGCTGTTTTCGGTCTGAGAGGTCCAGGGTCTTTGGACTTATGTAGTCCAGGCGGCCGTCGGACTCCTCCCAGTATTCAAAGCGGATGAGGTAGTACTCCGCTGCATTTGCTATGCTAATCGCGAG
>JAKPFN010000089.1 GCA_029551395.1 Armatimonadota bacterium
TACTCGGTGTATGCCGGACTGTCCAGAAACCTGTAATCATTGATGGACAGGTGCAGGTCAGGTCTATGATGAACCTCTGCCTGTCTTTTGACCACAGGGTAATGGATGGTGCGCCTGCAGCAGAGTATCTTGCAAGGCTGAAGCAGATTCTGGAAGCTCCTTGTCTGGTGTTGGTGTAGTTTAAAGTGTCAGGCAGCAGGTTGTTTTCGCGATGCGATATGCACACGCACACCTTCCATTCAGCGTGCAGTTCGGTTGATATGTCGCCTGCTGCCATCATCAGAGAAGCTGAAACGCAGGGGATAGAATACGTCGGTATTACGGATCATATTCACAAAGGCACAGATCCATCGTTTCTCGGACTGCTTCGAGCTGACATAAACAGCATAGAAACCTCTTGCAAGGTCTATTTAGGCTGTGAAGCTGATCTTCCCGCAGTTGGCGAGAGTCTGGTTTCTCCTTATGTCCTCGCCAACACGGACTTTATTATGGTTGCAGCCAATCACTTTCATCATCCTGCTGTAGTGAAGCCTGCCAGCGCTTCCAGGGAAGATGTGGCCCGCCTTTTCCTCGATATGTTCACCTATGCAGTCAGTCTGGAATACGTTGATGTCATTGCTCATCCGCTATACGTGATGCCCGGAAGTTACAACCCGCTTGCACCGTCCTTGCTGACAGAAAAAGACTTGGCTCCGGCTATAGAGCTTGCAGTGAAGAACCAGGTGGCTATGGAGATTAGCAGAAGGGCGCTTATGCCTGAACAAAGGCCGTTTCTGGTATGGTTTTATAAGTTATGCAAGGAAGCAGGTGTGAAATTCAGCATCGGAAGCGATGGACATCGTATCTGCGACGTAGGCCGGACTGAACTGGTTGAGCCGATAGTATCCGAACTAGGGCTTGATGACAGCGATATCTGGCTGCCTGCACTCCGTACAGCACAACATACTGCAAAACCAGGCTAATCTTAATATTCGGCTGGCATAAATGTCAGCTTGCCGTTAGCCAGAGTTATGCTGCCCATGTAAGACCCAGGATTTTTGTCCATCAGCCATGTAATATCTTCCGCAGGAACTGTGTTGATTGTTGCAGAAATGACTTTCCGATTGCTCCTGGAAAAATCATAGACATCGAATCCATCAGCAGAGTGCGGACCAGCAAATACTCGGTCCCACATTTTCATTACTTTCAGACTTCTACCTTGTGTTAGATCGATTAGCGACTCATCTTTATCATCTCGCAGTGCAATATATGGCCCCTTACCAGACTTTGTGCGGTACCAGTATAAATCGACACGCTTGGAAGTCGATGTGGTTTTATTAGGCAGCCGGCAGTCGAGTTCTTTGTGCTTATCCGTTGTCAGCCGCACCGAACGACAGACAAGGCTATCGGGCCTTCCGTCTGAAACAGTCTGCATAAAAATGAAATCGCCGCTGCCATCAGGAAGAGGTAGTGTACACGATACAATATTATTGTAATCGAATGCAAACTTTTGCGAAGGCCAAGGAGGCATACCAGATGAAACTGTTGGAGTAGTGGTGATTGTTGTAATCCTGGGGGATACAACGAATATACCAAATCCGATAATTGCCAAGATGGCAAAAAGCACTATGCCAAAAAAGATCATCCAGCCGGAAGATTTATCAATCATTTGCTTGTAAACCTTTCTTGTTTAATAAACTGCATTTAGTATTATCTAAACGTGGTAATATTTGACTGCTGTGACCGCCTGCTTAAATCTGTCTCATTATTGCACCCTGAAGTCCGATTGTCAAATACAATAATTATAAATGTGGAACCGGTATACAGCACCTTCCGTCTTGCACTGTGTAAAGATGGGTATCTATACTCATGAGTAAAGCAAATGGCAAACAAGACTATTGAACTTCCAATAACCGGTATAGTGTGCGCTTCGTGCGCTGCAAGGATTGAGCAGGGAATAACCAAACTCCAGGGCATAGAGACCGTAAACGTTAATCTTGCTACTGAAACACTTACTGTCACGTATGATCCGCAGGTTGTGAGCGAGCGCGATTTCGTCGACACAGTACGGGAGCTTGGGTACGATGCAGGTTTCGAGAGCGTTACCATTCCCATTTCAGGGATGCACTGCGCTTCCTGCGTTCGCAAGGTAGAACAGCATCTACAAGGGCTGAATGGGGTTATCCGCGCATCGGTAAACTTTGCTACAGAGCAGGCTACCGTGGAGTATGTTCCAAGACAGATTTCTCCGGATGACCTCAAGAAGGCCATATACGACCTCGGTTACGATATCCCTGAAGGCTCAGTCGAAGAAACAGAAACCCGCAGAATCGAGTTGAGCGTTTCAGGAGTCTCCGGTGCAAGAGACGCAGAGCGTGTTCGAGAAGCACTGCAGGAGATGGATGGTGTTGAGCAGGTAGATATAGACCGTTCCAGGGAGCGGGTACAGGTCAGTTACGACCCTTACAAGGTATCTCTGGAGATAATCAGACAGAAGATAGCCGGAGCAGGCTTCAAGGCCATCGAAGTAGCAGCGGAAGGCGAACTGGAAGACCGGGAGCAGGCAGCGCGTGAGTCGACAATCAGGATGTGGAAGGTCAGGTTCTGGATAAGCGCAGCGCTGACGCTTCCTATAGTGGTCGGCACGCTTCGAGACTTTGCGTTCTTTGAAGGTATCGTCCCAGCCTTTCTTGCTAATCCGTATCTACAGTGGGCGCTGGCAACTCCGGTGCAGTTTTGGGCTGGCTGGCTGTTCTATAGAGGCGCTTGGGCAGCAGCCAGGCATCGGACTGCTGACATGAACACGCTGATTGCCGTAGGCAGCTCTGCTGCATACCTCTACAGCGTCGCAGCCATTCTGTTTAGAGATTTCTTTACAGCCGCCGGAGACATTGAACCGGCGCTGTACTTCGATACATCTGCCGTAATCATCACCTTAATCCTGTTAGGTCGATACCTTGAAGCAAGGGCAAAGGGCAGGGCTTCAGAAGCCATCAGAAAGCTCGCTGGACTTCGCCCGAGGACGGCTCGCATTATAAGAAACGGCCTTGAGTTGGATGTTCCGGTCGAAGATGTGCTTGTGGGCGATATGGTGATAGTGCGGCCCGGTGAAAAGATACCGGTAGACGGCATAGTGGCCGAAGGTTCTTCCAGCGTGGATGAGTCTATGATTACCGGGGAGAGCATACCTGTGGTTAAACGGCCGGGAGATGAGGTTATCGGCGCAACTATCAACCGGACAGGCAGTTTTACCTTCCGCGCGACTAAAGTTGGCAAAGATACGGCTCTTGCTCAGATTATTCGGATGGTAGAGCAGGCACAGGGGTCAAAAGCCCCAATCCAGAGGCTTGCTGATGTCATTTCCAGCTACTTCGTGCCTACAGTGATTGCAATTGCCATCGTAACGTTTATTATGTGGCTGATTTTTGGGCCTGAGCCTTCGTTCAACTTTGCGCTTTTGACTTTTGTGGCTGTTTTGATTATTGCCTGTCCGTGCGCGCTTGGGCTGGCGACTCCAACGGCCATTATGGTAGGCACTGGTAAAGGCGCGGAGAACGGTGTGCTTATCAAAGGTGGCGAAATCCTGGAAAGAGCACATCAGATAGACACCATCGTGCTCGATAAGACAGGAACACTGACCAAAGGCGAACCTGCTCTGACTGATATCATTCCTGCAAAGGATATGGATAAAGCAGAACTGCTCAGAATTGTTGCATCTGCTGAGAAAAGGTCGGAGCATCCGCTTGGAGAAGCGATAGTAAAGGCTGCTGAAGATCAAGGAATGCAGCTTAGCGAAGTTCAATCGTTCTCTGCAATAGCCGGAGAAGGCATCGAAGTGCAGATAGAAGGCCGAAATGTGCTGGTCGGCAACCTGAAGCTGCTGACAGACAGGCATATACTCATCGGAGAGCTTTATATTAAAGCCGAAGAACTCTCTCAACAGGGGAAGACTCCTGTGTTTGCAGCAATCGGCGGCAAGATTGCCGGAGTCCTGGCTGTTGCGGATACGCTCAAGGAAAACTCTCATCAAGCAGTGAAGGCGCTTCAGGACATGGGCATTGAAGTCGTCATGATAACAGGAGATAACCGCAGAACGGCTGAAGCAATAGCGAAACTCGTCGAAATCGACAGGGTGCTGGCAGAGGTTCTTCCTCAGGACAAAGCTAATGAAGTCCGAAAGCTGCAGGACGAAGGGCGGATAGTTGCAATGGTCGGCGACGGGATAAACGATGCGCCCGCGCTTGCACAGGCTGATATCGGGATAGCAATAGGAACCGGAACGGACGTTGCAATGGAAGCTGCCGACATCACACTCATTTCCGGTGACCTTATGGGTATCGCAACAGCTATTGCCCTCAGCAGGCGGACTATCAGCACGGTCCGTCAGAACTTGTTCCTGTCGTTTGTATACAATGTGCTGCTGATTCCACTTGCGGCAGGTGTCTTTTATCCATTCTTTGGAGTGCTGCTTAACCCAATGTGGGCTGCGGCTGCGATGTCGCTTTCGTCGGTCTCCGTAGTTTCCAACTCATTGAGGTTGAGGTCGTTCAGGTTGAGGCATTAACTCTGATTGGTTGGCCTCGGTGTTCTTCTGAACCTTCCAAAGACCTTCAAGCCGGACCTGGCAATGCGTACAGTCAGTACTACTGCCAGGACGACCACAGCTACTGTCAGTATGAACGCGATTATTGGAGCCAGTATTGCAAGTGCGATTACAGCAATTGTGAATATGTCCTCTATTACAGAGAGAACCGTGTTGCCGATTCCACCGTGGAACATCCCGAGTGCCGTGCTCTTGGCTCTAATTGCTGCCTTTCCTGTATGAAGCCCAAGCGCTGCTCCACCGCCTGTAATAATGCCTATTATGGTAGAGAGTGTCGGGTCCATGTCGAAGCTTATGAGGCCGGTTGCAATTAACGCCCCAGCCACAGGTCTCATAATCGTGCCGATTGCATCCAGGATGTTATCGAGTGCGATTATCTTATCAGCAAGCAGTTCCAAAATGGTTGCAAGGCCGAAGATGATGAGCGCCGGATTGCTTGCGAGAAACGAAAAAGACTGGCCCAGGTCTATCTGGCCGGTCCGTGCAAGCAGTCCTACAACTAATAAAGGCAACCATGCTCTCAAACCGGCGCAGGCAGCCAGACTAACTCCCATCATAAACTGTATCAAGAGTTCCATTTTATAGTTATCTCACTTTATAGATGCTATCAGTATATGTTACCCTGCTGTCAAAATTCGTGCATTGCGGTTTTTACTCAGGAACAAGCAAGTATGCCCAGCAGTCATTACAAATAGAGAGACGCAGCTAGAATACTGGAATATACCCCAGGAACCTGCTGCTGTAAAGGGAGTCTGCCTGAAAACTTTCTTCAAGCCTCGGATGAGGCAGGGAGGTGAGGCATGCGACCAACGCAAGACAACCGGAATCCTTTTTTATATCTTACAGTATCCAACTCTTGCGGAAATTACAGGTAAGCAGGGCTGAACTCTCGAAAACACAACATCATACGCTTTCGAACGGAGAATCTCTCGCAAAGACTCCGATTCGGCCCCGAATACCTGCCTCCAAACAGGAGCACAAGAGCGCTGCACCGCAGGTGCATAAACCTATAGATAGGAGGTAGGTGCAATGTTAACAATTAACCGAAGTAGAGCAGGTTTTACACTCATCGAGCTGCTGGTGGTAATTGCGATTATCGCCATTCTGGCATCTATTCTGTTTCCTGTCTTCTCAAGAGCAAGGGAATCGGCCAGGAAAGCAGCCTGTATCAGTAACTTGAAGCAGCTTGGCACCGCCGTCCTGCTGTATTGCGGTGATTATGATGGTATGCTGCCCAGTTCCATTCTTTATCTTGCCCCAGGTGCTCGTCCAACGGTAACTTCAGGGAATTGGAACAGCAACAACTTCGAGTTATTTGCCAAGGTCAGAGGAACACTGCCGCCGCCGCCAACTGCGGAGGCTCAGAGTTGGCCTATGCTGCTGTTTTCCCATATGAAGAACTGGGACATCGTCTGGTGTCCGTCGGACCCTAATAAAAATGGGGACCCATCATCTACTGTTTCCTACTTCTGGAAAGCTGCGGTCGATTACGCATGGTGGGGTGATGGAATGACCACGGCGCGGAGAGAAGGAGACTTTTCTTTCCCGTCTGAGCAGATGCTGCTTTATGAGCACTCTGGCTGGCATTGGGGAGATGCCGGCAGAGGGCTTTCTGATGGCGTTACGCTTAACATGGTGTTTATAGACGGACATGCAGCCACCAAGAGGCTTCGTGAAGCCTGTGGAGCAAAACCTCCCATGGCCAGTCCTCCAACAGGAGAGCCTGCTTGGTATAACTGCAATATGGAATCCGGCAGTCCAGTCTACAACAAGGGCGCAAACTATGACCCGAACTTGTGGATGGACAATCTGCCGTAACGTAAATAGCGCCAATTAAGAAACGCGGGATACTGCAAAGATTGGAGCACATTCATAAGGATGTAAGCCTGTCCACATCCAAACCTTGTGGTAATCCCGCATGCTCTCGGGGCGGAGGTTCATCCTCTGCCCTGAGAGTTGATATGTGTTGGCATCTTTTCTTTTTAAAAAACTGCCAGTTATAACTGCTTAACTCTTTTAATGTCTCCAATCTCATTCGTTGCTGCTTTTCTCGGAATTCTGCCGCTGCCATCCTGAATGTCAATCTCTAATTGAAGGATTCTGTAGCATATTTATCCAAGTAGAAAATGGTTATCCTTGGGAGGTAATAACGAATGAGATTGGCTTTAGTAATTGCACTGATAGCAATATTCCTAACTTGTGTAGGTTGCAGCAAGCAGCAGGCCGAGCTTGGGACAAAAGAAAATCCTATCAAGATGGCTATGGTGCCGTCGCTCGATACGCAGAGATTATTGGTAAGCGGAAAACAGCTCGAGACGCTTCTTGAGAAAAGGACAGGCTACGAATTCGAGACTAGCGTACCTACTACATACACTGCGGTTGTTGAAGCGATGTCTGTAGGTAAAGTGGATGTCGGTTGGCTTCCTCCGCTGTCTTACGTGCTTGCCCATGACAAATATGGCGTCGAGGCTATCCTTGTTGTGCAGCGGGATGGTTCTACAAACTACAATTCTGTTATCATCGCGCGCACAGATTCTAAAATCGACAAGCTGGAAGATTTGAAAGGAAAGAAATTTGCCTATGGCGATGTCCTTTCTACATCAGGTTATATCTATCCAAGACACCTTATCCGCACCAGTGGTTATAATCCCGATACTTTCTTCTCAAATGCGGTGCAACTTGGAAGACACGATGTGGTAATCGCTGCAGTCCTCAATGAACAGGTAGACGCAGGAGCAGTATACGGCGGGCCTGTCTCAGACGCACGGGAGAATCTAGTCGAAGTTCAACCTGACATAATGAAGATAACCAAAATCATTGCCAGGTCAGAGGACATTCCCAATGACACAGTAAGCGTACGCAAAGGCCTCCCCAAGGAGATGGTGGATAAGATCCGAGATGCACTGATCGATATTGCAGAATCTGGTGAAGGAAAACGTATCATAACCGATCTTTATGGCATAGATGGCCTCAAACCAGCAAAAGATTCCGACTATGACTGCGTCCGCCGGGTTGCTGAAGCAGAAAAAGTCGACTTGAGCAAACTGAAATAAAGGCACCGGAGCAATAAACTGATAGTATGTCGTTAAAGATAGAGCACCTCACCAAGATTTACGACGATGGCACGGTTGCGCTCGATGACGTCTCCCTGGAAGTGCCTGATGGGCAGTTTCTGGGGATTATCGGGCTTTCCGGGTCAGGTAAGAGCACGCTCATGCGGTGCATCAACAGGCTTATTGAACCTACTAGCGGCAGGATTTGGCTGGATGATGTCGAGGTTACTGCCGCTGACTCAAACGAACTTCGAAAAATCCGCCTGCACATAGGGATGATCTTCCAGCAGTTTAACCTGGTGAAGCGCGCATCCGTGCTTACAAATGTGTTAACAGGCAGGCTTGGATACCTTCCTGCTGGCACCGGGCTTTACCGCCGGTTTCCGAGCGAAGAAATCAAAAGGGCAGAGCGGAATCTCGCAAGAGTAGGTATTTCAGAGAAAGCTCTGCAAAGAGCAGATGCACTTTCTGGCGGTCAGCAGCAGCGAGTTGCAATAGCACGCGCATTGATGCAGGAACCTGGAATCCTCCTTGCAGATGAACCTGTTGCAAGCCTTGATCCGGCTACTGCTCATTCTGTGCTCAAATACCTGGAGGAAATCAACCAATCGGACGGCATAACAGTTATCTGCAATCTCCATTTTCTCAGCCTTACCAGAAGGTATGCTCACCGGGTAGTGGCGCTCAAGAGTGGGAAGATCGTTTTCGATGGATCGCCGTCCGAAATCGATAACGCCAGGTTCCGTGAGATATACGGAGAGGATGCAGAGGAGGTAGAGGTGCGATGACAATCATTCCGCAGCCCAAAAACCGCCGCCGGGTGCTGATTGCATCGCTGCTTTCTATTATCCCTGGTCTTGGTCAGATATATCTAGGTGAAGTCCAGCGTGGACTGGTGCTACTGTTTGGGCTTCCGGCTCAGACTGCTATTTTTTGGGCCATAGGTGGACAATGGCTTGCTGCAACGACAGTGATAATCTGGGCATGGAACATTCTGGATGCCCGGAAGCTCGCTCGTGGAACAAAAGTGTCCCTTGCGGTTCCCATTCTCCTCTTAGTAGTCCTGAACCTTGCTGCAGGTTGGCATGTTACTAAAATCGATTTATATGAGTTAGCCACCGGAGTGCCTAACATGCGTAGAATCGGCGTTTCGCTGTTCCAACCTCAGTTTGTAGTAAGGGATGTAAGAGCATCGGCTGTTTACACTGTTCCAGGGCCGGATGTAACTAAACTCGGATACAGGTCTGAACCTGCTTCGGATGCTCCAAATATATCCGTTTCCCCTGATTCTGTTGTTAAGGGGCAGAATGTTACAGTCTCAGGCAGGAAGTTTCCTTCAAACCAAAACGGTGTGCTTCGCATAAACGTAGGTTCAGACTGGCAGAAGATAAGCATCAAGACCGATTCCAACGGCCGGTTCATATCTAAGTTCGTCAACCAGTCCACGGAGCCAGGGGATTATATAGTAGAAGCCATCATTGGGTTGCCGTTCAATCAGTGGCATCCATCTGAGACTCTTAAACTGACATCTAGATTGATGCTTGAGACGATCTTTCTGGCGCTTGTTGGAACAGCTATGTCTATTATAGTCACTGTCCCTTTGAGCTTTTTCGGCGCGAGAAATCTGATGAAAACAAGCCGCGCGGGAAGAATCGCTTATGCTGCTACAAGAGGATTGTTCAATGTGCTCAGGTCTATAGAGGTGCTTATAATCGCCGTTATGCTTACGGCAGCGGTTGGGATAGGCCCATTTGCCGGAGTGCTTGCGCTTGCTATCCACGGCATAGGCGCTCTTGGCAAGCTGTATTCTGAGGCTATCGAAAGCATCGAGCAAGGCCCAATCGAAGCAATCACAGCAACAGGAGCATCAAAGCTGCAGGTCATAGCATTTGCCGTAGTTCCGCAGATTATCCCACAGTTTATTTCATTTACGATGTACCGTTGGGATATAAATGTGAGAATGGCGACTGTCATAGGTTTGGTAGGCGGCGGCGGTATTGGTTATATTCTGATGCAGTATATCGGGCTTCTTCAGTGGAAAGAGGCTGCAACAGCAATATGGCTAATCGCAGCCGTAGTAATGTCTATGGACTACGCCAGCGCAGTAATCCGCGAAAAGCTGCTGTAAGCCAAGTCCAGTTGATGGGAAGGTATGAGTTGGGTTTACTCATCACTCATCACTCGTTACTTCCCCACTTTACACTCGCTTTGTTCAATTCTGTGTTACAATAGATAGGCAAAATAGCAATTAAGATACAGGCGGATGCTTTGGGTAATGGCTGATTTTAATAAGATTGGGCTTCTTGTCGTTCGAGATAATAAGATTCTTCTGTGCCGCGAGCAGGACTTGGATGCGTTGATTCTACCAGGCGGAACGGTAGAAGGAAACGAAACATCCACAGAGTGTCTTGACAGGGAACTGCATGAAGAACTGGGCAGTGTGACGGTTGCAGACCTGACCTACATCGGCATTTATGATTTCGAAGCTGCATCCGACCCTCAGAAGACTGTCGAGATAAAGCTATACAAGGGAGAGCTTAAAGGCGAGCCTGTTCCAAACGGGGAAGTAGAGGAATTGGTCTGGTTTGGTCAGGATGCGGACTGGAACAGACTTTCTCCAATCCTCGTGCATAAAATCCTGCCTGATCTCATCAAACGGAAAATACTTGACTGGAGCCTTGTGTGACTTCAGTAGAACTCCTCGCACCTGCAAAAGATCTGGAATGTGGAATTGCGGCGATAAACTGCGGCGCTGATGCAGTATACATAGGTGCTCCACGTTTCGGCGCAAGAGAGGCTGCAGGTAACAGTATGAGCGATATCGCAGCGCTCGCAGCCTACGCCCATAAATACTGGGCAAAGGTGTATGTCACCGTAAACACTCTGCTTCACGATGATGAAATCCCGGAAGCCCTCAGGTTGATTACCGACTTGTATGACATCGGCATCGATGGACTGATTATACAAGATACAGGGCTGCTGGAATGCGATCTTCCTCCGCTGCCGATAATCGCAAGCACTCAAATGCACAACAACACTCCTGAGAAGGTGGAGTTTTTGGAGAAGGTAGGTCTGCATCGGGTTATCCTGGCGCGGGAACTAAGCCTTGACCAGATCAGGGAGATACGCAAGCGGACCAACATAGAGCTTGAGGTCTTCGTTCACGGCGCGCTCTGCGTTTCTTACAGCGGGCAGTGCTATCTGAGTTACGCTTTAGGCGGGCGAAGCGGCAACCGAGGCCAGTGCGCCCAGCCATGCCGGAAGCCATATGATCTGGCGGATAGCCAGGGCAATATCCTTGCGCGTAACAAACACCTTCTATCGCTAAAAGACCTTAACCTATCCGAGCATTTGCGGGAACTGCTTGAAATCGGAGTCTCTTCTTTCAAAATCGAAGGTCGGTTGAAGGATAAAACATATGTTGCCAATGTAGTTGCGTTCTATCGAGATAAGCTGGACCGAATTTTGGCTGACATGGGGAAGAAGCGGAGTTCATCAGGCACAAGCGTTATCGATTTCACCCCTGATCCTCAAAAAACATTCAACCGAGGTTACACTACATACTTCCTGCATGGCTGGAGCGAGCCTGTTGGGTCTATTGATACTCCCAAGATGGTAGGTGAAGCTGTTGGCAAGGTGACGACCATTGGTAAGCGGGATATAAAACTCGATCTGATTACCCAAATCCATCGTGGAGATGGGATTTGCTTCTTCGACCGAAACGGAGTCCTGGGAGGTTCTGTTGTCAACGATGTGCAGGGCAGTGTTATCATCCTTGACAAGCCGGATGGTATTGAAAAAGGATTGATTCTTTACCGCAACCATGACCATGAGTTCTTAACCAGTCTTGCCAAGAGCAAGGCATATAGGCAAGTCAGAGTCAGCTTCACTCTTCGAGAATCTCCCGACGGGCTGGTTCTTTCAGCAAAAGACGAAGATGGCAATAAGGCAGAGTTTTCGTATCAGTGCGAAAAAACAACGGCTGAGAAGCCGGACCAGGCAGTTGATAACATCAAGAAACAATTGTCCAAGACCGGCGGGACTCACTTCACCTGCTCAGATGTCAAGATAGAGCTTTCTCAGGCATACTTTCTGCCTATTTGTGTGCTAAACACGCTGAGACGTGGAGTCTTAGAATCGCTCGAAGCAGTTCGGGAGCAAAACCGTCCGAAACCCATCGGGAAGATAGAAAAGAACGATTTTCCCTATCCAGAAAAGCAATTGACCTACCTGGGGAATGTTCTAAACCACAAAGCCGAGGAGTTCTACAGACGGCATGGTGTGACAGCAATCGAACCAGCAGCGGAATCTGGGCTTGACCTGACTGGCCGAAAGGTTATGACCACCCGGTACTGCATCAAGTATCAGCTTGGGATGTGTCCGCAGGATTCCGACGCCAATAAATGCTCTGAACCACTTTTTCTGATAGACTGCCAGGATGGACACCGGTTGCGGCTGCATTTCAACTGCCGGGAGTGTCAGATGGAGGTCTTCCTTGCCCCCACAACTTCTGCACAGGTTAAAAAGAAAGTTGCACAACACTCCCGGCGGCGAATATAAGAAAAGATCAAGTTACTCTTTTCAAGTTGCAGGCTAGTTTTCTTTGATCCTTGCCCTCACAGTCTCAAGGATCGCAAAGGCCATCCGGTCTACTTCACACCTGATCTCTTCAGCCCTGTCAATTAGCTTATCTCTTACTGCCTGGTCTGTTATGGATGAAACGTTTGCTTCAACGTTCAACATAGCGCCATCACAGGCAGCCTTGGCCATCAGCGCTCCGACTCCCGCATCCGATGTTGAATTGATATTGCCCTTCGCTGCTATAATCTGCAGTTGAGTCAAAAGCCCTTTTACCTCTTCCATTACAGACAAAGGCACCTCTGCTGCCTTTATGTAAGCCGATTGCAGCGCTGCCTCTCGTTTTTCAATCTCCTCAGGAGTCTCTGCAGGTGTTCTGATGGCCTTCATAACAGCATTAAATGCTTCAGCATCTGTTTGGATAGCGGCTGTCAGCCTGCCTCTGTATCTTTCTGTCTGGCTGAGCGCTTCTTTCAGCTCCTCAGACACGGCTAGATACTTCTTTCTACCTATAGTAAGCCTGCAGACCATCGAACCTAATGCTGCAGCAAGCGCACCGGCAAGCGCAGCAACACTTCCGCCTCCAGGAGCAGGAGATTTAGACGCTACTTCGTCCAGAAACAGCGTCGGAACGCTTTCAGCAGCCCCTCCTGCATACAGTTTATGTTCCAGTACCTGTTCTGGCTTGAAATCGTTCAACTGCAGGTGGAAAGCGGCTGTGTCAACTATCGCTTCAAACGGCACGAGACCGATTACCTCGCTGTCTGTTACAGAAACACCATACCGGGCTGCTTCCCGCTTTACAAAGTCGAATGCGTCGTGAATTGGAGTGCCTTTGTAGTTGGTCAGGTTCATCGAGACCTGAACACAGCCGCGCTCTCGGATGGCAAACCCGTTGGCTTTCACATAACGGAACCCACCGTCAAGGAACCTCACTCTCCGGGCAATCTTTCTTGCCAGTTCCAGGTCATTGGTGTTCAGATATATGTTGTAAGCAATCAGGAAGTCCCGTACTCCGACTGCCGTAGCGCCTGCTGTTGGATGGATACGTGCTGGGCCAAAGTCCGGGCGGCGGGATGGATCAACGCCTATTACATCCCTCAAACCTTCAAACTGCCCTTCCCGGACATTAGCAAGGTTCTCTCTTTCCGGTCTCGTGGCGGCTTTTTCGTAAAGATAGATAGGTATTTCTAGCTTTTCAGCTATCTCCCGACCAACCTCTTTTGCCAGATCGATACACTCTTCTACGCTCACACCTGATATCGGTATGAATGGTATAACATCTGTCGCCCCTATCCTTGGATGTTCTCCTGTGTGCTGGGTCAAGTCTATCAGTTCCGCAGCTTTGGCACATCCTGCAAAGGCAGCCGATTTAACAGCTTCCGGTTCGCCTACAAAGGTCACGACAGCCCTGTTATGGTCTTTGTCCATCTCCTTACCAAGGACTCGGATTCCCTCAACAGAAGCAATTGCCTCTACTATGGCATCGAGTACCTCAGGC
Source organism: Armatimonadota bacterium (assembly GCA_029551395.1). GTDB lineage: Bacteria > Armatimonadota > UBA5829 > UBA5829 > DTLH01 > JAKPFN01. Next base: position 13,715 of record JAKPFN010000089.1, read on the forward strand.
CGCCTTCCTTCCGAGAAGTTAGGCACGCATTCAACAATCCTTATCATAAATCCTCCATTATGCAGCCATCAGCCGTGTCATAATCAAGAGCTTAAGGCCACTTTCCCCTTCTTAACAACAGTATCAACCGGGTTTGTCCCAAAATGATAAGGGATTTCCCGATAATCAGGCACTTTAAGTATCAATATATCTGCTTGTTTTCCCGGCTCAAGCGTTCCTACCAGTTTATCTCTGCGAATAGCTTTTGCGGCATTTAAGGTGGCAGCAATCAGTGCTTCTTCCGGCGTCATCTTGAGCTTCAGGCAGGCCAGGCCGATTATAACCGGCATTCCCTCGATGGTACACGTTCCAGGATTGTGATCTGTAGCCAAAGCAACTGGCAGACCGTGTTCTATCATCTTCCTGGCAGGCGCATATTTTGAATCGAGGAAAAAGCTCGTTCCAGGAAGGAGAACGGGCACGACTCCGGTTTGCTTCATCGCTGCGATTCCCGAATCTGACACATACACCAGATGATCTGCCGATACCGCTCCCACTTCGGCTGCAAGTTCAGCGCCTCCGAGCGGAGTAATCTCGTCTGCATGGACTTTGGGAAGCATACCCATTTGCTTTGCTTTAAGCAAAATGCGGCGAGATTCCTCTATTGAGAACACTCCGGTCTCGGTGAAGACATCGCAGAACTCTGCAAGTGAAGTCTTGGCTGCTGCTGGGATCATTTTGTCCACTACCAGGTCCACATAGTCCTGATGGCGTTCCCGGTAATCTGGAGGCACTTCATGAGCGCCCATGAACGTAGGCACAAGCTCGACTGGTTGTGAATCTGCGGCCAACCGGATAGCCTGGAGCATTTTCATCTCGCTCGATGTAGACAGTCCGTAGCCTGTTTTGACTTCCGCCGTAGTGGTACCCCAGCCAAGCATCCGGGCAAGCCGTTCCCTGGCAAATCCAGCAAGATCTTCGACTGATGCTTTCCGGGTAGCTTTGACAGTGGAATTAATGCCGCCGCCTCGTTTGGCGATCTCCATATATGGCATACCTTGCAGCCTGAGAGCGAATTCCTCTGCTCTGGAGCCTGCATAAACCAGGTGGGTGTGAGGGTCAACATACCCAGGGCAGACTACCTTGCCTGCAGCATCTATTACAGTCAGTCCGGTGGTTTTCTTCACGAGCGGCAGAACATCATCGGTCTTGCCAAGAGCAGCGATCTTCTCACCTTTTACAGCCACAGCACCGTCTTTGATGACCTTCAGCTTCCATCCCTTACCCGGTGTAACGAGCTGGGCTGCATTCAGAATGAGCAGATCAGGTGTAAACATATCCACAGCTTATTCTCCATTGAACTCTGGGACAGGAAGGCTTGCAGCCAACCATTGACTTATTATAAAGCAAACCAGCCGGAGTATCAAAGAGATGGGAAGGGGACTGATCGCACTACTTGATCGCCCTGGATAATTTTTGTTGATGTCTCCAGTGTAATTTGGTATACTCCATGTGGTAAGGGAAGCCTGTCAGGTTAGGTTTTTCCGATATCACAATAAGGTAATATTGTTTTACAAAGGGGAGTAGCACCCGCCTTATGACGGGGGGCGAAATCAACATCCTGTTCTGCGGGAAGAAGCGCAGAGCTGGTTTCGTCCACAAACTCTAAGTTTGCAAGACCTTTGTCTTAAGCCATTTGCTTACGGACAAAGGTCTTTTTACTTATTTGGAGTGTCATAGGAGGAGCAAGCACACTTAAGATGGCAAACGAAATCTGCTGCTGGGTCGGGTTCAATATTTTTGTGCTGGCAATGCTGGCATTGGACCTCGGAGTATTTCACCGGAAGTCACACGAGGTATCTGTCAAAGAAGCGCTGATTTGGACGGGGGTATGGGTTGGACTCGCTTTACTGTTTAATGGCGGCCTTTTCTTCATACGCGGAAAGGAAGCAGCACTTACTTTCCTGACAGGTTATCTTATAGAAAAGTCTCTCAGCGTGGACAACGTATTTGTTTTCTACCTGATATTCACCTGCTGTGTGGTCCCAAAAGTTTACCAGCACAGAGTGTTATTCTGGGGTATTCTAGGTGCGCTCGTTATGCGTGCTATCCTGATTGCTACCGGAATAACGTTGATGAACACATTCCACTGGATTATCTATGTATTCGGCGCGTTTCTCATCATTACCGGTATAAAGATGGCTTTTTCCAAGGACAAAGAGATCGACCCGGGAAAGAATCCGGCGCTAAAACTGTTCCGGCGATTGGTACCGACTACCAAAGAGTATCATAACGAAAAGTTTTTAACTCGTATAAACGGTAAATTATTCGCCACACCACTTCTTGCGGTTTTGGTGATGATAGAAACTACCGACCTGGTATTTGCTTTGGACTCCATCCCTGCGATTCTTGCCATTTCTACGGATTCGTTCATCGTGTATACATCCAATGTCTTTGCTATACTCGGTCTTCGGGCCTTGTTCTTTGCTTTAGCCGGTGTAGTGAATAAATTCGAGTATTTGCATTACGGCTTTTCTGTCATACTGGCTTTTGTCGGTGTAAAAATGGTGAGTGCGAATGTCATAAAAATCCCCATAGGCATATCGCTTGGAGTAATATCAAGCGTGCTTGTTGTGTCTATGGCAGCTTCGGTTATAGTTGCAAAGAGGAATCAACCTGTTATTGAACTGGATGAAAAGGTAGAAGTAGAATCTATTTTATAGAGCTGACATCCGTAGAATAATTTAGGGGATTCCAGACATGCTGAAATTCCCTGGTAAACTGGTTTATTGCTTTCACTATAGGCTGTATGATTTCTATCAAGGCTCCTTTTTGGCAGGAGTCTAAATTGATATACTGCCTACCATCGGTAATCGAACTGTACTGGCGAGTCTTTGGGCAGTGGGTAAGTATTTAACAGTTTTTCCTGCACAAATCTCGAGTGACCGTCGCAGAACAGCACATTAACGCCGCCCCTGTGCCGCTCACGAACCTGCTCTAATAAGAATTTATAGTTTCCGCCATAGAGGTCAGTCCAGGTACAGTCCATAATGTATGCAACCCTAGAAGGCGTCCGGATCTCTGATTCTGTCGGTAATTTATCTGCCCACCAGTTCGGATTAGTAATATCCATTCCGGCCAAGGCAATGTTTATACCGTAATGGCACGGTATATAAGGGAAGCCATTTTTGCCGTTAGTATCATACCATACCCATCCACAGTCTCTGTCTGTTATTCTCTCCTCATTAGTTTGAATAGTACGTCGATCCTTGGGTACTTCTTCATATAAAATTCTAGGTGCAGATGGGCATCTATAAATGGCAAGGTTTTTCCCATACTTTTGAAGCAAATACGGCCAGGAATGCCATGTTCCATAAGGCCAACCTGCTGCCGGAAGGTAGCGGTCGTTCCAATCAGCATTGTAAGCTTTGAAAGCTAGACCCATCTGTCTTTGGTTAGATAAGCACTTAACGTCTCGTCCTTTTGATCGTGCCGCAGAAAATACCGGAAAGAGAATCGCTGCTAAAATTGCAATTATTGCGATTACGACAAGCAGCTCGATAAGTGTAAATCCGCGTTTGTTCATTTCTTCCCCTGTCCTTTTATTCATATATTATTGGTATGTCGAATGATGTATACGCGATCAGTTCACAGCTTGCTTCCCAATTGTTCCATCAATCGCTTTATAACATGCCAATTATAGTTTGTCAACGTAAATAAGTGCGAAATACACGAACATGCTATACAAGAACCACAAAGAGTTGACACAGTTGATGTAGGATACAACTTTAAAGTCAAGAATCAATGGTTAGTAAAAGGTTAATGAACACCAGACAGTCTTCATGGCCCAGTTTTTACTACCAGGCTATAGAGATTTTGCTGCAGGAGACCGCCCTGATCATCAGAAATCATGATGAGACTCCAGGTATTTCCTCCCAAATGAGGTCCTAGTGCCAGACCTTCGTAGTTGTCCAGCGGAAACCGTCTTTCCCAAAGCAACCGCTTGCCTACCGGTGTGTAGTCATTGCCTGAGAGGCCATTGTTGAGCTTTGATACATCTGCTGCGTTGTCAAATACAACTTCATAAAGCCTGATACGGAAGTCAGGGATACTCAGCGAGGCGAACTCTCTGATATCTGCTTCTCTCTCCAGAACGATAATCGTTCCATCAGGCAGCACAGCAAGGTCGGATACCCCGCTGCGTTCGCGGTTGTCAATTGGCGAGGTAGAGCGGATTGGATCCGTTATATAGGCCCACTGACCTACTGGTTCCAGGTTCTTGTTCAGCTTGATTAACCTTACTACTGTGCCCTGTTTAGTCGTGGAAGGCTCCCCATCTCCTTCCAGTGCTTCTTCATTCGCTGTCCAGAGTGCCCACTGTTTTGTCTCGAGTGCAAGCGATTCAAGTGAAAGGTTGTCTCGAACATTCTTCAGTACAGCAGGTAGGGGATTTGAGATGCTCAACGTGCGGATTGAGTTAAGCGGCTCCGAACTTTTTGTTTTTAGACGATATTTCCTGATTACAGTCCCGGATTCATCGCTTGTATAGATTGCTCCTTCAACTGCATCGTAAGCAATGCCTTCAAGGTCTCCGCCTTCGGCCAACTGCTGTTTGGAGGCGATTTTGGCCGATAGAATAGCGCCTGTAGACATGTTTAGCTCGACATGGATGCCATACAGTGTCCGTGACCTGTCTGAAACTGCGTAGTAAAGAAAAGTGTCCCGTTCTCCTGTTACCGGACCTGCGTATGTAAGGCCGCTCAATCCGATAACCTGCTCGCTGCCGGATATCTGAACGCTGCCAATGCCCTTGATTTCTGCTCCAAAGGCTGAGATTTGGCACAGTAAGAGTGTTATTGAAATAATACATACTATTATGCGTAGTCCTGGCATTGCTCTACCTCCGGCAATCAGTATACAGTTAATATCAGGATATGTGGTAGCAGGTTTTTTCTTTTGTCATACCGAACATAACACTTCATGCACCTTAGGATGACGCTCAATACCTTTGAGGGTGATGGTTATACCGTCATGCTGAACTTGCTTCAGCATCTCCTCACAAACATGGGACCTAGCATCAGGCTGCTCCATAAACATAAAATAATCGCTGCAAAATAGCTCCGTGTATCTGTTTTACTGCGGCTTTATGCCACCGGTATAATTGCTGGGGTAATATTCCACACCCTCAATTTGTGAATTTCCCTTTATTTTTACCTAAACAGTGGAACATTCCCGACTTTTCATCAGTCAATTAATCCGAGGGCCGTGTAGCTAACGTTCTTTAAAGTAAGAAATTTGCAAAACGGCTGAGTTGTCCGTTGACAGCGGTTTGGATTACGTGCTAGCATACAAATAGGGCTGGCGTCCGACCGCAGAGTCGGAGGCTGGTGTGCTCCGATTGCAAGCGGCATCTCATAAAAGGAGTACGTCGGCTAGGCCGGCAAAGGAGGTGAGGCCAGCGATTCGCGCAGGCAAGCTGACTCATTTATCCATAATTAATAGGCAAGATTTGCCTGACTTTTGCGCGACTACGTATAACCAGATCTGACCTCTCGGCAATTAGACAAGTTGTGGTATGGTATCTCCCTGGTGGCGGGGCTGAATAGACATCCGCGACTGTGTCCGACTGCTGTCTTTCTTTCAGAAAGAGTGAATTCCCTCGCTAGGATTTCAGAGCAGTGTCTGCGTACGTATCCACAGAAGTATTTCGATAAAATCAATCAAATCAACCGCACTGGTGTGCACATAAATTAAGGAGGTAGTTCAATGCTAGCTATCAACCGAAGGAAGAGCGGATTTACACTAATCGAGCTCCTGGTCGTCATTGCGATCATAGCTATCCTAGCAGCAATCCTGTTCCCGGTTTTCGCAAGAGCTAGAGAGGCAGCAAGAAAATCTTCCTGCCAGAGCAATATGAAAGAGCTGGGTACGGCTGTAGCCCTGTATTTTGGTGACTATGATGCCATGCTCCCCAGTTCCATTCTTTATGGTGGTTCGGCAACTTGGAACACCAGCAACTTCATGAACTTTGCAATGGAAAGAGGCACATTGCCTCCAGATCCAAATGTTGGTTATGGTGTTAATGGAGTAGCGCAGTCTTGGCCGATGCTTCTTTACCCGCACATGAAGAACAAAGACATCGTGTGGTGCCCATCTGACCCTAACAAGAGTGAGGATCCAAGATCTAGAGTATCTTACTGGTATAAAGCTGCAATCGATGCTGCATGGTACGGCGGACCAGCTGGTAATGGCGCATTCTGCCGTAAGGAAGGCGATTTTGATTACCCTGCAGACCAGGTTATCTTCTATGAGGCCCGTGGTTGGCACTGGGGCGACACCAGCAAGGGATTCAAGAATGGTGTTACCTTGAATATGTGCTACATAGATGGACACGTGGCAGCCAAGAGAATCGCTGCCAGTGGTTATATGGGTATTTCCAATATTAACCAGCATCTCGCATTGCCTGGCAGTTCAGCCGGTCAAGGTGAGCCTGCATGGTTCAACTACAACTATGAAGTTGCAAACACTTCTCAGCCTTACGTGGTTGGGCAGTTCTGGGATCCGCATATCTACGGAGACAACCTCCCGTAAAGCTATACTCGATATTCATAGTATAAGCTAACAAGCGGACCTGCTTTACAAGCAGGTCCGCTTGTTTTTGTACCGCACTTGTTGCATAATGTGATGGTATGATACACAATCATTATCACGGAACTTATGATGTAATAGTCGCAGGCGGAGGGATAGCCGGGCTTGCGGCTGCTGTTACTTCAGCCCGGCTTGGTAAGAAGACTCTGCTTATCGAGCGGTACGGCTTCCTCGGAGGTCTTGCGACTGCAGGTCTTGTCAATCCGTTCATGACTCATCGGTCTTCCACTGGTCAGCCTCTTATTTCCGGGTTCTTTGACAACCTATGCTCCAGGCTAGAGGAATTCGGCGGCATTAAAGGTTCTACATTCGACTCTGAATCTATGAAATTTGCAGCGCAGGAGATGGCGCTGGATGCCGGAGTGCATCTTCTTCTTCATTCATGGGTGAAGGAAGCTGTTGTAGTAGACGGAGCCATCCGAGGGCTGCGTGTGGTAGACAAATCGGGTGAAGTCGAGTATTCAGCAGACAGAGTCATCGATGCCACAGGGGATGGGGACGTTGCAGTTTCGGCAGGCGCTTCTTATCAATCAGGCGGAGAGGATGGTTATCCGCAGGCAACTACGATGATGTTTGACGTTGGCGGTGTTGATCTTGCCGAAGCCCTTGCTTATGTCAAATCCAGACCCGACCAGTTCAGATTCCCGGTTCTATCACCTGATGTTGATCCTGTAAAACTATCCAAAGAAGTTATTTCTGTAGCTGGATATTATGACTTGGTTGCACGGGCTAGAGAGCGGGGCGAATACTCGCTTCCTGGCGATTTGATCTTCTACATCAGCCGCCCAAGGCCAGGGGAGGTTGTTTTTAACACTACGCATGTCGGTATGGTCGACGGCACTAAATCTCAAGACTTGACACGAGCTGAGATAGAAGGTCGAAGGCAAGCATCTGCACTTGTGAAGTTCGTTAGAAACTATATACCAGGTTTTAAGAATGCTTATCTGCTTAGGATGGCTGCTCAGATAGGTGTCAGAGAGACCAGGCGGATTATTGGTGAGTATATCTTCAGTGCAGACGATGTAATAGAGGCTCGCAAACATCATGATGCAATCGCCAGACTTGCTTATCCGGTAGATGTCCATTCAGGTAAAGGTGAGGGATATACAAGGGACGAAGAACAGTTGACCGGCCCGGTAGTTCCGCCTCCAGGCGATTGGTATGAGATTCCATATCGCTGCCTGGTTCCGCTTGAGATAGAAAACCTGTTGGTAGCCGGCAGATGCGTGTCCAGCACTCAAGCAGGGCATGGGGCCATCAGGATAATGCCTTGTTGTGCTGCGATGGGCCAAGCTGCAGGCGCTGCGGCAGCCCTTTCTATCACCCAAAACGTTACCCCACGGAATCTTGATGTCAATCTCCTGCTAAAGGTATTGAGAGAACAAGGCGCTTTGGTATAACCTTGGCTATGTCGAGTTGATTAGCAAGGTGTCTCAGGGTAGAATGGCAGTATGAGACTGCTTACGGCCTTCTTGATTCCATTTCTGGTATTCCCGCTCGTTGGATGCAAGCCTGTTGGACAAATCCACGCATCACTTCAATATCACAACCTCGACTTTAGACTGGTAAAGAGCAAAATGACGATAACCGTCGGCGATGGCAGCATAGATGCTCGCAAGCTGATGGAGCAAGAGACTTATGTTGGCAGCATTACATGTGGGCGAGTAAAAGCCGAGTATCCTGAAGGATTGCAAGAAACAGCGCAGGAGCTTGCTCAGGAGTTCAACGAGTTTTACTCGGTAGTCGAACGACGATTTGGCATCAGTTGGGACTATAATCTGGTGATAAAGCTCATTAGAGTGCAGTCAGCGGGAAGAGGTTATCGCTATGCAGCCAAGTTTGGCAGAGACCGTTCGCTTACTTTCCCAGTACTAATCACGGAAAACGGCCAAGCACGATGGTGGACTCCCATTATCGCTCATGAACTGACCGAAGCAAGCCTGATTGCACCTGAAGACAGGTCTCAGTTGGTGCTTGCAGACCTGTATTCTGGCTCGTTCTGCATTCCATCCGGGACAAGATGGTTTCGAGACGGCGTTTCCGACTACGTGCAGTATGCTTTCGATGACCGGCTGCCTCCGCCGTCAGTCTATGCCGAGTTGAATATCGTTCGTAACAGGCTTCTTGACTGGTCGAACTGCCAAGGGCAGCCAAATTGGTATGATGCTTCTGCAGGGTTGATTTGTGAGATGGTAAACAGGTTCGGAGTGGATTCTGTTCGGAAAATGATGGAGGAGTTGTCCAAAGAGCCGGTTCCCGGCAGGAGAGGGATTGCCAGAGCGTTCAAAAGAGCTACAGGTGTTGATTTGGAGGAGTTTTTAACCGGTTATCAGACTCCGTGGGCTGGAATTGTGGTTAGAGATACTCGTCCGGTTGGCTCTGATGATAACCAGGTTCGTGTTCTGACGGTATATCCAGCGACTCCTGCCAGCAGGCGAGGTATTAGGGTAGGGGATGTTATCACGAACTTTGCAGGCGTACCTGTGCGTTCATCAGACGAGTTTGCAGATATTTTAGCCAAGCAAACAATCTGGCAGATGGTTCCTGTAGAGGTTAAACGCGATGATGAGAACATCCCGATGCGGCTAAAACTTATTCCAAGACCGACAGATATCAATCAGTTTCTGATACTGTCAGGTGTGGAAAAGGCTGGACGTTGAAGCCCAGCCTTGATATACGATTATTCCTTCTTCAAAGCAGCCGATACAACATATATCGCATCCTGGTTTTCACCCAGTTTGAGCGTAGACCTTAATTTGTCTGCATCGAATCCGCCCATTGGCACGCCAATCATTCCCAGAGCAACTTCTTCCAAAAGGACGTTCTGCGCAGAATGACCTGCCTCAACAAACGCCCATTCCTTTGCCTTGTCTTTACCGAACCTGCTTGCAGTGTTTGTGTAGTCAGCAACATAGACAAACAGCGCTGGTGCTGTCTGCATCTGAGGCTGTGAGCCAACATTAGTCCGCTGGTCGCCTTCCATCACAAGCTGCAGCTTATGCCCTTTGGGAATATATTCATACACACCTGCAGGAAGGTCTTTAACATTTCCTGCAAACAGATAAACACGCAGAGGGTAGGTTGCCACGGCTGATGGCGCTGTTCTTAAGCCCTTAGTCGGCTCGGTGATTCCCTGAGCAGCCCAGAGCAGTTGAGATACCTGCTGAAGAGTGACCGGCTCAGTTGAATAAGTCCGCACAGACCGCCGCTTGGCAAGCGCTTCCTCAACCGAAACCTTGCCCTTGGTTTCCGGCGCAGGTAAAGAAGTAACTGACTGCTGTGCGGTAGCTTCCTTATCATCAGCCCGATTTATCTGAATCCCGACTAAAGAAAAGACCACAGTCATCAGGATCAGAATTAATGTTGAACGTATAACCATAATCCACCTCCGTTTTTGCTGTTCTTACTTGCATCGCCTGTAGTCAAGGCCGTCGGGTGTTGGTTTGACTATCCACCTTGTTCCTTTGACCATAAGCGACAGCGAACCGTCATCCAATACCCGTCCTGGGAACTCCCTTGGCTCATCCGGTTTCTGAATTATAAACAACACCAGGAACTCATATCTACCGGACTTGTCTGGAGTAATTGACAGTACCGGATGGGTATTTTCGTGGCGCGTTTTCCAGTCACTCAGCTTATATGCCCGCCGCTGAGTGTGCGACCAATCTTTCGGTTGGACGACGAATGCTTGTAAGGCTGCTTCGCTACATTTAATCGAAAATCCTCTGTCATGTGAGCCGGGATGGATTGTCAGAGCATCACTTCCGTGTAGTTGCCACTGTATTGGAAGCGGCCTGACCAGTTCCACTACGTCCCTTACAACAATCACATTCGGTTTAAGGAACAATATGGCACGCAGGACCTTGGTTGCATCATCATAGGCATTTGCACTGTCGCCTGCAGCGTAATCAGCATCACCAGATATGCGGGATTTCAACATCTTTCCGCTGGTTTCAGCGGTATGCCTATGCTGTCCTTTGCCGTTGATGAGAATCACGTTATGAGCCAGGCTGTCTCTATAGCGCTCGAAGTAATTTGGGTGTGCTCTCCAGCCGAGACCGGAATCGAGCGCCAATTCGCAGCCATGTCCGATGATCTCAAAGCTGTTTTGATCAAGATGATGGTAGCCCGGCCAGTAAGGTGAGCTTTTGAACGTAACCAGGTTGTCCGTCTCGCTCCATCCAGACCTCATTATCATCCAGCCGATCTTCCTGAAGTTCATACTTCCGATATTCTCTGCTTCAGGAGATGTAATCTCACCAGAATCTTCGTACCACAGCAAGTCCTGAGCCTGTATATAGCCTGTGCGAGGTGTGTTTGCCATTCCCCAACGGATAACAGGGTCCTGGAACCATCGAGCAAGCAGTTTGCTCAAAGGTCCGCGGGGGATATTCGATATAGACAGAGGCAATGCCTGATCCATCTGCGTAATATGTGTTCCGCCGGGAGCAAGACAGTAGATGGCAAACCTGCGTGTCCGTTTTATTGCTTCGTGCTGCCTTAGGTCGCGTCCTGTGACTCTATAGAGTGCTTCAAAGAACGTGCAGACGTGAGTGAGCGCAAACTCCCATCTTGCAATGCCGCTTGGATGGCTGCCATCGGTTGGAAGGGCTTCTAGATAGGCTGTAATCCGCGAGATTGCCCGTTCCAGCCAGGATTCAGCCCTGTCATCTATGCCAAGCAGCACCATCGCAACCTGTCCTATTGCGCTGTGCATGGTAGTAGACCAGTCGTCAAAGTCGTTTGCAGCCCAGCGGGTGGCTTTTGAAGCGCTTATCTCCGTCAGCCGTTGAGCCATATAAGCCAACCGCTTGCGGATGATTTTTGTCAGTTCTTCCGGTAAGGCTCCATCGAAGAAATCGAGCGCCCATGCGAATGCCCGTATACCGCTTGCAGTCTCAGGAGCAACATCATAGTAACCGTCGATGACCTCATGCCTGCCATCGGACCACCGAGGCCAGCTTAAAGCCTCCTCGAGCAGTCCGACAGCGTTATCGAGATACGCATTGTCGCCAGTAAGATGCCATGCAACTCCAGCGGCAGGAATGACATTCTCAAGCCCTACTAACTTCCAGCCGATGTCAAAAAGCCGTGGGTCGACATCGGCTGCTGCTGCAAGTGGAGAAGTGACGTCCTCCGGCCTGGACGCGGCAAGCTCCAGAACCGCATCATAGAGCATCCGATACTGCGGATCAGAAAGCTGAGACTTTATTTTAGCCAGCTCTTCTCGGTTGGTCAGCAGTACAGGCCGGGATTGGGTATTTTGGACAGTCTGAGCGTTCAGCTTACCTCTCCAGGTCTATTAGTTTGGTACGGCGGCCCCATACCAGGATGACGTCATTTTTCTCAATCACAGTAGACGGCTCAGGAGACATCATGAAGTTATCGCCTCTGTGCAGCCCTATCAACCTCACACCTGCAGGAAGCTGTGACTGGAGTTTTAACACAGTCTGGTCAACCAGCCTCTCAGGTACCTTAATAGCCTCCACAGCATAGCCGTTCCCCATATCGACTTCGCCAACGACCTTTGGGTGAACGAGGTTTTCGGCCAACTGGTGGGCCATATCTATCTCCGGGAAGACAATCATGTCTGCTTCTATCTTCTCGAGGATTTTAGCGTGCTTGGATCGCATCGCTTTGGCTATGATGTAGTTTGCGCCGAGATCTTTCAGGTTCATGGTAACGGTGACGCTGTCTTCCATGTCTGAACCACGTCCGACGATGCATACATCGAAGTTCCGCACGCCAAGGGTTGCTAGTGCATCTTCGTCTGTCGCGTCCATTTCTATAGCCTGGGTCAGCTTATCGGCCAAATGTTGGATGATGACAGGGTCGGTGTCTACTCCAACAACTTCCTGTCCCAGTTCATAAAGCTTTGTTGCAACTGCTTCGCCGAAGTAACCGAGCCCGATGACCAGAAAGCTCTTCTTCGGCTTATCCAGCTTGTCCTTAACCAATGACAACATGTTCTTCCGCCAACCTTCTTCTAACGGGTTTCTCCCGTAAAGCAAGCGCAGCGAACGCGGTAAGCGGTCCGATACGCCCTATATACATTACAAAAATTATTATCAACCTGCCCATAGTGCTGAGCGAGGGAGTTATACCTGTTGTCAGCCCTACAGTGCCCCATGCTGAAATCGTTTCGAACTGTACATTCATAAAACTGGCCCGTCCGTTGGCATCAGCTACATCCACTTCTGTAAATGTAAGTATAGTAGTTGCCGCAAGCACAAGAATCGCAGCCAGAATGGTGATTGTCAGCGCCCGGTAGACCTCTTCAGGCGGAATCCGTCTTCCAAATGCCTCCGTGTCGGTCTTACCTTTGGCAGCGCTGTATACTGCCAGCAGCATCAGCACGAAAGTCGTTGTTTTTATGCCTCCGCCGGTACCTCCAGGAGATGCTCCGATGAACATCAATATTCCCATTATAAACAGCGTAGTTGCATGTACCTGGCTGATGTTTATGGTGTTATAACCGGAAGTTCTTGCAGTTACTGACTGGAAGAACGATGCCAGAAGTTTGCCGCCTATAGGCATATTGCCTATCGTATCAGCATTGGTCCACTCGATTCCAAGTATAAGCACTGTTCCGACGACAAGCAGTGCGGCGGTAGTATACACTACGAGCTTTGCATGGGTCGTCAACCGGCGTTTTTTCTTCCTCTGTAACAATTCTTCGACTACCGGATAGCCCATACCTCCGATGATAATTAACCCGGCGATAGTCAGGCTCACAACAGGGTCTTGGGCATAGTGAGTGATTCCTGAGAACTTGCCGTATATTACACCCATCAAATCGAATCCGGCGTTGCAGAATGCTGAAACAGCGTGGAAAATGCCGTAATAGATAGCCCGGACACCGTTTATGTTCGGGTCAAAGGCGAACCGAGTAATCAGTATCAGCGCGCCTATGGCTTCGATCATCAAAGCATAGATTGCAGTATTGCGGGTGAGCCGAATCATCCCTGACAGCCGATATTGCCCGTGTAATTCCTGCAGTTGTATCCGCTGAGTGACTCCCAACTCTCTACCGAGAAGGATAGCCGCTGCTGTCGCTATAGTCATGTAACCCAATCCGCCCATCTGGATGAGCAGAAGTATTACCATCTCTCCGAACATAGTAAATGCTGTCGATGTATCCACTACCACAAGCCCGGTCACGCATACGGCGCTTGTAGCTGTAAACAGGGCATCCAGCGGATGGACTCCACCGTCTACCCAGGCAATCGGCAGTGACAAAAGCAGCGTGCCGACGGCTATCAATATAGCAAAACTGAGCGCTATAATTGACGCCGGTCTAAGGGCCGATTTAGGTTTTCTATTGATGCTATCAAGTCTCACAGGTGGTATTTTACCAGAGTAACACAGTTGAGGCAAACGTTTTAATTAATGGAAGTGACGAGTTGCGAGTGATGAGTGATGAGGAGGGAAGTATCCCTGCAACAATTGCTGAATTTAATGGTTTTGGTAAAAACGAAATGGGCAGGAATTGAGCGTGATCTGAGCTTGGGATGGTGGCTTGTGAGCGTGGATTTCATTTCGTTTTGCATGTTTTTTATTGCACACCTTTCTTTTTGGCTCTTATTGTCTTCTGGGAGTCTGTTCCGGCCTGTTTTTATAGCCGTTTTCTGGAACGAACTCCCCAATTTGAGCACAAAAATGGCTGTTTGAGTTTGTTCCGACGTTTTTTTATTTATCGATTTTAGCCTGCGTTTCTGGATGTTTCAGAATTTACTGTTCATAATTATAATACAACAACTCGGCCAAAAAGTACAGAAAAAGTGGGGATATTTCTGGGATATTTATGGGAACGGATGTTTGCAAGAGGGTATGAGGTATGAGTGGGCTGTTACGTAGAGATTCTGCGTAATGCTGTTAGCTTGAGATATGGTAGTTGTTCGGGTTAGATTAATGCAGATTGAGGAATGCGGAATGAATATGAGGGATTGGGGATAAGTATCCCTGAGATACCCGCCCCGGATGAATATCCGGGGCGATCAGATGAAGGGATTCAACGATCTTGAAGGGAATAAATATCCGATGGTACCAATTAATGAAGCAGTAATTGATCAGACAAACTATCGGTTCTGGTCAGGATTCTTCGATCTGGTAGACATTGAGAGTTGGATTCTGGGGAACATTTTCCGAAACGACGAGGCGCTATATGTTAACTCATAAGGACATTTTGCAGGCTGAGCAAATCCGCAATAGTCAAGTAAAGCGTATATATGAATCATCCGAGTTATGGTACAGTAACAAACAAAACCAGGAGGCATTGGATGAGTGGAGAAAAGCCTGCAACGATTATCATAATACGACATTAGCGATCGATTACCTGTGGTCCGATGAGACTCGAATGAAGATCAAAAGCGGTGACAGAGAAACTATCGATGATGTTTTGCTGTTTCTTGAAGTCGATCCCTGGTTCTTTCGGTCGGGATATCTGAAAGAATGGCTGATCGATAACCTGATGCATGCACCGCTTACCGAAGAGGATAAAGTCAGGATACGACAGATTATCATCGCCGTTGCAGGTGGCCGGAACAGAAGGGAGTTCAGGCGGTTTTGTAAGCTGGCAACAAGAGTGACATCCTCCGAATTCGAAGCCACCATTGCGTAGTTGGCGGAGAAGCAAGACCCAGGCGGAAAGTTTTCATATCTGCTTCGATACCTGAAGGAGCATCCAACTCATTAAAGAGATTAGGATGGATATCCCTGAGATGTGCGCCCCGGATGAATATCCGGGCCGATCGGAGACAATTTTGTTGAATTACATTGCTTTCCACACGGGGACGGGTTGGAGGTTGGAGATTGGAGATGGATATCTCCGAGATGCCCGCCCCGGATGGATATCCGGGCCGATCGGGAAGCAAGACCCAGGCGGAAAGTTTTCATATCTGCTTCGATACCTGAAGGAGCATCCAACTCATTAAAGAGATTAGGATGGATATCCCTGAGATGTGCGCCCCGGATGGATATCCGGGCCGATCGGATTACATCGCTTTCCGCACGGAGAGGGGTTGGAGGTTGGGGATAGATATCCCCGAGATGCCCGCCCCGGATGGATATCCGGGCCGATCGGAAACCATTAGACACTGAAGCGAAATTGCATCACACAGATGCGGTTAAACACGTTTCAACAAAGATGCCTGTGCAAATGATGTAACCAGTGTGACAACAGGCTCGTCATATTAACTGAAAGCATCTGAATCGGGCCTGAAAGAGATGCTCATTGTGCGGGAAACCTTGATGCCGGTCCATAACTCGCAGACTCAACAGCGTCCGGTCTGCACACGATGATGGAACGTAATCACTGAATATAAACGGCCTGTTAATGGAACACTTGGCTGGCAGGCACGTCTTAGTAACCTAGAAGGGAATTACTGGCAGCCCGTGCAAAGGAGGCATCTGAAATGAAACGAAGATCGACAATACTGATCGCAGCCGCCGCAGTGCTCACAATGGCAGTAATGCCGGCGAGTGCGGCATCTCTTGCAACAAAAGCTCTGAAAGGAGCGGCCATTGGTTATGCGGTCAACCAGTCGGCGGGCACGCTAAACAAGTTCATCAATACAATAACCTTGAATAACGGCGTATCTCACAAAATGGATACAAAAGTTGTTCCGATCCTGTCTGTTGGCGATAAAGGCTATGTGGGCGGCGCTCAGGTAGCGGGACCAGCCAGCCTGGTCAAGGAAGTCAAGGCCGTTTTTCAGTATGAACAGAACATCGATCGCGGGCGCTATCGGATCAAAGTGCTCGTACCAAGTTCCAGTATAAATCCACTGCAACTAAAGCGGGTAGAGAAGGTTGGTGTTACAGCCATAATCGATGTCTCGCTGGCAGGTGGGCTTAAGAAAGAGTATTACAGCGCGAAAGTGGGCGCTGGCGATGCGATTCGAGCCGGGGCGATAGCCGTCGGTGTAAAAGCAGCCGCAGGACCTATCAACAGTGCCATCAACGCTGTTACGATCAACAAAGGAGTATCCACGGCTGTTGTTCCGATGGCGAGTGTCGGCGAGAAGGCATATGTCGGCGGAGTCCAGATTTCAGGCTCTGCAAATACCGTCAAGAGTGTTCAGGTGGCATGGATATATGAAGACCTGTTCTCCAGCGGTAAGTTCAGAGTGAAGGTAATCGTTCCTTCAAACTCTATAAACCCGCTCAAGATCAAGAGAGTCGATGGAGTTGGTATAACGGCGATCATCGATACAAGCATCGCTGATCAGCAGGAATACAATTACGACAAAAAACGCGCCAGCAATACCTATAAACCAAAGGACAATCGTTACTATAACGACAAAGACCGTCACGACAACGGCAAGCATAAAGGCTGGTATATAGGCGAGCATAAGGGCTGGGACAAGCAGAAAGACAAAGATAAAGACAAGAACAAGAACAAGAAAAAGAAGTAACGGCAGAATGATCGGCTGCCTGCTCTATATAAGCGAAGACCGATGCTGATTGAATCACGCTGGAATGCCTCCGGCAGTTTACATACAGCTTCTCAAGGAAGAAGACTAGATAATCTAGTTGTCCACGGATGGACATTAGAAAGGTAACTACTCGAATGAAAACTAAAAGAGCCGGTATTTTGATTATACTTGGGCTTTTCGTGACTACTCTATTTGCTCCGATGGCTGCATTTGCCAGCAGCGAGGGCCGACGCAACACTGCTATTGCAGTCACCGCTGCTACTCTTTACAGCCTCATAAAGGGCAAAGATACCCAGGGACTGGCGCTTGGCGCAGGCTCCTACTATGCGTGGAAAAGATACAATGATGCACGCCAGCAAGAGGCAAAGAAACAGTCCTATAAATATGGGTACAGACGAGATTCAAAAAACAACTATAAGCGGGATTATAAAGCCGGCAAGTACTCCAAGAAGTATTCTCCAAAGCATTCCGGCAAGCACAGTAACTATCGCAGTTACTCGAAACGCTAATATAGACTAATTAAAACGGGGCGGTGAGAACTCTCACTGCCCCTTTATTATGTACGAAATTAAGCAGAATCTCTCTACTTTCGTCGTGCTAGAGCGTTCCAGGCCGAGATACTTCGCCTAGAATAAAGAAAACCACGCCTATGATCAGCCAGAAAAGTACCGAGATGATAACAATTTCAGCAGTGTAGGTATAAGACTGATCGTAATTGATGTCGCAGAAATAGTCGAGCGTAAACGTAACCACCAGCCAGAAAGCAACTATGCCTCCAACCAACCCTATTATGCCGCTAATTATCCACATCGGAACTTGAAAAGCAAGGGATCCGACTACGGCTATAACTCCGGTGGCGTAGAGAGTCTTCTTGTTATCTGGCTTAGGGTCTACGAGCAGCTTCATTGAGATAAATGCTACCGGGGCTGCGATAATGATCTTCAGCAAAATACCCATCGACAGCCCTTCAAATATTGCTCCTAATATATTCCCCGGACTTAAAAGCATGATCATTCCCTCATGCCAGGATACTTCGTCAAGGACTACACAATTTTCCTGCAAGAAATGATTGGCGGTTTATATAAAACACCATGTAGACAAATATATAGAAGGCTTAGGCTGAGAATAAGCAGTGTTTTATCTCGTCATTCATCACTCGCAACTCTCCATCAATTTGACTCAGCATCTTTCAGGGAGTATAATCCAATCAGTACAGGGAGTTATTCTCAGGATTATTGACTTGTTCAGCCGCCATACCCTCGGCGGCTGTTGGTTTTAATAGCCTTCGGATGTAGAAAGTGCAGCTCTGTGATGTTACGTAAGAAATGGATTTGGATCGCCGCTATCGGACTTGTAACAGCGGCGGCTGCCTATGCTCAAGGTGAACATGCTGAACATGCTTCAGCAGAGACTATGGTCCTTCCGGTTCTTACTGCACTTGCCGTTATTCTGGTAGCAGCTAAACTTGGGGCCGATATCTTCGCCCGGATAGGCCAGCCTCCTGTGCTGGGAGAATTGGTAGTTGGAGTCGTTCTCGGCAACCTGACCTTGGTTGGGTTAAATAACTTCAACTACATCGTAGAGAACCAGATTATCGAAATATTGGCTGAGATAGGTGTAATCCTGCTGCTTTTCCAGGTTGGGCTTGAGTCCAAGGTCGATGAGATGCTTTCAGTAGGGCTTTCTTCTCTGTTGGTGGCGACGATTGGGGTAGTTGCACCGTTCACTCTCGGCTGGGGCATAGCACTGATTTTTCTGCCGGATGCTTCTATCTATGTTCACATGTTTATCGGTGCAACGCTGTGCGCTACCAGTGTCGGGATTACCGCGCGGGTGTTCAAAGACCTTGGCAAGGTTCATCTGAAGGAAGCGAAGATAGTCCTTGGCGCTGCAGTAATAGACGATGTCCAGGGGTTGATCATCCTGGCAGTGGTCAGCGGGATCATAGTTGCAGCGAACTCAGGATTGGAGTTGTCAGCACTTGGGATTTCTATGATACTGATCAAGGCTGTTGTATTCCTTGTAGGCAGTATTATTCTTGGACAGTTCCTGGCACCTCGCGTGTTTGGTATAGCCTCCGCACTCAGGGCTAGAGGAATTCTGCTGGCTGTTTCGCTGGCATTCTGCTTCCTTATGTCATGGATTGCTGGCCGGATAGAGCTTGCCCCGATTGTCGGCGCGTTTACTGCTGGCCTCTTGCTTGAAGAGGTCCATTACAAAGATTTGTTGAGACAAGGTGAGGCTAAGCTCAACGATCTTATAGAGCCGATTGCCGCGTTTCTTGTTCCAGTGTTCTTTGTCCACATGGGGATGAAAGTCCATCTTACAAGCTTTGCAAACGTTAAAGTGCTTGGATTTGCGGCTGCACTGACTGCTGTAGCCATCATAGGCAAGCAGTTCTGCAGCTTTGGCGTCATCGGTCGGGGAATAGACAGGCTGACAGTAGGGCTGGGGATGATACCCAGAGGAGAAGTGGGCCTTATATTTGCTGGTATTGGCACGACTATGGTTATAAATAAGCTACCGGTAGTCTCTCCTGATACTTATTCTGCGATTGTCGTTATGGTTATCGTCACTACGCTCATCACACCGCCGCTTCTTCGCTGGTCACTGGGAAGAATCAGTGATGAAGGGCATCATGAGGTGTCCAAGCTGCGGAAAATCCGCACAGAACGCCCTCGCAAGGTCATTTACTGACCTTAAAATACTTTGTTCCCGCAGAGTGATTTTACCTGCTGCATTACGGTTGCAAAAGTATCAAGTGTAAGCGCCTGCGGGCCGTCGCAAAGCGCCTTTGAAGGTTCCGGATGCACTTCCACCAATAGTCCGTCTGCTCCAGCCGCTGCTGCAGCACAGCAGAGCGACGGCACATAAGCCCTGTTTCCTGCTGCATGGCTTGGGTCGACCAATACAGGCAGATGGGAGATCGATTTTACTACCGGAATAGCCAGGATGTCGAGAGTATACCGCGTGTAAGCCCGGTCAAGAGGATGAACCCCGCGCTCGCATAGGATAACCTTTGAGTTTCCCTGGCAAAGGATGTATTCCGCTGCCAGAAGCCATTCATCTATTGTTGCCCCAGGGCCGCGCTTTAATAGCACAGGGACATCCATCCGTCCGACAGCACTTAAAAGCGAGTAGTTCTGCATATTGCGAGCGCCGATTTGCAGGATGTCCGCGTATTCTGCGATAAGTTCAGCATCGTGCTGGTCCATTATCTCGGTGACTGTCACCATGCCTGTGGCTTCTCCTGCTTCTTTGAGCAGCTTGAGTCCTTCTACACCCAATCCCTGGAAGGCGTATGGTGATGTTCTGGGCTTGAACGCGCCGCCTCTCAAGAGCTTCGCGCCGGACTTTTCCACAGATTCCGCAGTCTGCATCAACTGGTCGCGGTTTTCAATGGCACATGGCCCTGCTGCGACGGTAAAAGTGGGCGCTCCTATCTTCACACCCTTGATTTCCACAACGCTATCCACAGGGTTGAATTCTCTGGAGGCAAGTTTATAAGCACGGCTGACCTGAGTGACGTGACCGACTCCGGCAAGGCTGTTTAACACTTCCGTAAGAGTATCCCGTACATCATGAGAGATAGAGCTTGTAATACCGATGGCAACACGCTCGCCTCCGGGGAGTGTCATCGCACGGAGTCCGTATTCAGCAATAGTCTCTACGACGCGCTCGATATCAGCCTGAGTCGCATCGCTTCGCATAGCAACAATCATCTTTTTTCAGTCCTCTTTCAGGTCGCCGGCAGCAGCCGAAGTTCACACCCTTGTTGATAAGCCTGTGGATAACTCAGATTTCTGTTCTCCACAGTGCTTTTCACAGGTTTTTCCACAAAAACCGGCTCAGTTTCCACTATAGTATACAATAAAAGGCCATTAAGTGCGGAACCTTTCAAGTGCGGAATCTTTCAAGTGCGGAATGCGGAATACGGAGTGCGGAATGAAGGGAGAGTTACGAGTGATGAGGGATGAGCGGCTGTTAAGTAGCGGCTGGTTCGTAGATTTATCAGCTTGAGCTGTAGTGGTTGTTTGGGATCAAGAGATCCCTCGGTTGCTATTTCGGAGATGGATTGCAAATCCATCCCCAGTTAGACCCATCCTCATCTGGAGTTACTTGTCCGGGGGGAAATGTAAATTCCCCCGAGCTTGTTTCTCGACTCGTCACTTATCACTCGCGACTCATCACTTTCCCCTAATTCCGCACTCCGCACTCCACATTCCGCACTTGCTACGGTCTCAGGTAGCGAAGGTAGGTGTAGGTTATCGTGTGCTTTTGACCTGGTGGGACGTTTATCTGGCATCTCATAGAGCTTTTAGGGTTCAGGCCGTCTGAGCTTTGCGGCTGGGACTGCACTTCTGCGTTATCAGTGACTTCCGTTACCTTGCCCTGGACTGACCAGGTTACTTCTACCTCAGATGTCTCGTTTCTAAGGTTTTCCACAATCAGTTGCCCCTGGCTGACTACAGGAATATACTCCCGGCTGGATATGACCTGAGTTGGCTGCCGCTCAAGTTCCATTTCTTTGACGGCTGTTCTGATATCTGTAGTGGTTGTCAGTTTGAGTCTGCCTTCAGCCTTGGGAGAGATATACTTCATATAATCCTGGCTTACCGGTTTACCGTTCTGGACTACCATCACAGGGCCTGTTGTAAGCGGGGCATCCAGGGTGTTTTTGATGGCAACGTGCTGATATACCTCTTTGCCTGAGTCAACATCCCACGTGAAAACAACCCGATACGGCACAGTACCGGTCATAATAGTTGTCATGACAACATCTCCGATTGCCAGGTCCAGTTCCTGTTTGTCATAGAAGTAGAGCGACTGCAGTCCTTCCACTGGAATATTGCTGATGGGAGTTCCTGTTACGGCTGTTTCATCTTCTTTATACAGCATATCTGCAGACCTGCTGTTACTTATGGCCTGTGATGGTCCTGCTACTGATGGAGGCATTGCTGACAGTACAGCCGCTCCTAGTGAGTGAGCAGTCAGAGGGTCCAACTGGTTCTTCAGTGCGAAATTTGGCACTCCAACTACAAAGAGAATATTGCAGTCATCTAAGTCCTCTACTGTGTTGGTTATGGTGGCTTTCAGAGTTATCCGAGCTTCCTTTGGACTGATAAGATCGAGTGTGTAGGTAGGTGTCCAGTTGATGCCCTGCTGGAGATACCCCATCCGCACGGTCACATCGTTAACAGGCTTGGAATTGTCTACCTGTATGAGCAGCGGTTGCCCCAGGATACGTGCTGTTTTGACATCTTTTATCTGGACGACTTTGACATCCTTACCGGATTTTACTAGTATGAGATCGTTCATCACACCCAGCAGTTCGCCTTCAGTGACGACTTCAGGGGTTGTCAGGCTGATCTGCACTCCCGTATAGTCTCCAAGCGTCTGCACGAGTTCATTCGGAGACTCAAACTTGATCATGTTTTTGCTGGTAGAGCGGATAGTGTTGACAGCCGTACCGTTTTCGAGAGTGTAGAACCAGAAAGTACCTGCTGTGGCTCGTGGGATGTAGTCGGTCATGCACCAGCCATCTATCAGGTGCGCTCTACCTTCTCTGAGGAAGAAGCCGTAACCGTCTTTGAATATGGCTACAGTCTTCGTTTTTGTTTTGAACGTGTTTCCGGGCAAGGCAGCCGCAGACTTACCTTCAGCTCCGTAGCTTAATACAGCCAGTGTTGATAGAGCCAGAATTATTGCAGTACAGGTCAAAAACCAGAACTTTTTCATCAGAGTCCTCCTCTAGTGTTTTGTCACTAGAGTTAGACCTGTTGAATAGCTGTTTCCTTCAAATCAATCCGACGCTTGCCGGCATTTATAATTACAGTAAATGCAGTGAGGGCCTTTTTTCTCCGGGAACTTTCCTTTGATCATATCTTGAGCGGTTTTGTTGATAAGATCATACACGTGTTGAGTCAACTCCGGTGTTACTTTCATTGAAGAGTCGCTCCCATTGCCAAGGTCGATCAACACTGCATCCGACAGCTTCACTCCCAGGCATTTTTCCACTGCCAGAGCATACAGTCCGACCTGCATCCGGTAGGTTTCCTTATCAACACCTGCTCCAGTTTTGTAATCAGCCACAACCCAGCCTGAATCAGATTTGAACAACAGGTCTATCCGTCCCAATAGGTTGAATCCATCGAACCTTGCTGAAAACGGCACCTCCTGCATCCTTTCCTGGGCTGATTTGATTTTCTCTAGCCAAGGAGAGGAAAGGAGTTTGTCACATGCGGATATAATAAGGCCGCGAAGCACAGGATTTTGATGTTTTACTAGATCGTTAACCTGAGTTTTGATGTCTTGACTGAAGTCAACGGCTGCAAGCACGTCATGCACAGCCGTACCAAGGTCCAGGGCAGAATAACTCACAGTTTCATCAGGCAGTTCCTGCTCCTTTGTTGTCTGGTCTTCGACTCCAAGCACCCATTGGAGATAATACCTCCGTGGGCACTCCAGATATGCAAGCAATCGGCTGACTGTTAACCTCAGTGAGTCTTCTCCTGATGCACTACACTCAGCAATACACCGTTTGACGATATCCAGACAGTCAGTTTTCGATGGTATGCTCTTGCCAAACATCAGTTCATCACGATATAGTTCGAGCGCAGGGGGAAATCGTTTTACGGCCGTAATATCTGCAGACGACCCTGTATTGAGCAACACAGGAACATCTCCCGCTGCAAGGTTCCCTATACCATTCACAGGACTGGAGTCTATGTCAAATGCCTTTTCAACCCATCCTGCCCAACTGCTTATTTCGCTGTAAGTCTTTTTCTCGATTTTTCTGCCCTTGTAGTCGCAGTAGCCGCTGATGATAAGAAGCTCCTCAGCCCTTGTTGCCGCAACATAAAGCAGCCGCTTCTCTTCTCTGATATCCTTGTTCTTGAGCGAGTCAGAGACTGATTTGTAAGCGTCTGTCTCTACCCATTCATCTGTAAGCGGGTTTTTGAGCCTGCATGCAATTCCAGTATTCTTGCCGACTTTAAATGGTGACCTGTCACTATCCCTTGGTTCCCTTGAACAGTCTGCAACTATCACAACAGGCGCTTGCAGCCCTTTTGCTTTATGGACGGTCATCAACCTGACTACGGAACTGTCTTCGGTCTCAGTGGCAGCCTCGCTTTCCCGCTCTCCAACAACCATCATGTTCTCTATGTAGCGGATAAAATCAGCAAGCGAGAACAACCGGCTTGTTTCAAAGCCCTGTGCAATATCCAGAAGCTTCCCAATGTTGGCGAACTTTCTTTTGCCGCTTACCGAAGCCAGTAATTTGAGGTCATACTGTGTATCAGATATTGCCTTGTCCAACAGGCGGGTAATCCTGCTGTCTGAACGTATGCTGTGGAGTTCCGCAAGAGTCTGCCAGAACTTAGCCAGCTTCTCCCGGTCTGTTTCATTGAGTTCTTTAATCTGTTCTAACTGAGATAGTCCTGAGTATAGCTTCCCGATGTTCCTGTTTCTTGCCGGAAGATAACTCTCGTCTTCCGAAATCTCATCGAATTCAACCTCATTGTGGCTGCGGGTAAGCCACCAGAGCGCGTCATCCGAGATTGAGACCATCGGAGACCGCAGCACTCCGGCCATTGCCACATCATCCATAGGGTTTTCGACCACGCGAAGCAGGTTGAGAATATCCTGGACCTCATGAGTCGAATAAAACCCTCTTCCGCTGACTACATAACAGTCTATTCCAGCTTCATTCAGCACTCTTTCATAAAGCGGGATAGATTTAGTCGCGCGGAACAGGAGCATTATGTCGCCAGGTTTAAGGTCTCGCGGCTTGCCATTCTCGTCTTTCTTCTTTGTTACCTGGAACGGCTTGTCTCCGTTTATTCCAAGCAGTTGGTTTATCCTGTTGGCTATGGCCCTTGCTTCCTGAAGCCTGCACTCGTCGGTTGAACCGTTCTTTTGGATGAATAACAGTTCTACATCAGTCCCAGGTCTATCATGGAACAAGCCTTTTGCCTCTAGTTCTTCAAACTCGAAGTCCTGGTCTTCTTCCCAGAGACGAGCAAACAACCAGTTGACGAACCCGATTATGTCAGGCCGGCTGCGGAAGTTCTCCTGAAACGCAAGCCCGACTCCTTTGCCCTTTTTGATTGCATCATGGTGCTCTCTGAAGACATCGACATCGCTGTGAATGAACCCAAATATGCTCTGCTTAATGTCTCCTACAGTAAAGAATCTGTCAGGTTGAGTTACTGCCTGCACAATGCTCTTTTGCAGGGAGTTTGTGTCCTGAAACTCGTCCATTACCACGAATTTGAACTTGTTCAGGTAGTCTTCTGCAATCTGGGTGCACGTGCCGTCCGGCTTGATTAGCAGATCCCTTGCAGTAAGAAGCAGGTCATCGAAATCTAGCGCTCCGACTCTCTTTTTTGCCTCCCAGTAGGCGCATCTGAAGTCCTGAGTGACCTTCTTCAGGCAGTTTACATAGTAGTTTGCCATCGGTTGGATCAGCGTATCCAGGAACTGCTTTGCCGTTTCCTTTGCAGGCTTCACGTAATTCTCTTTGACTTCCTTGCTTCCCACATTTCCCGGCACGAAGTTGGCTATGTATGTCAGTTCGTTAAATACATCCCAGTCGAATGTCAGGAAGTATTTTTCAGGGTCAGAGATGAGGAGCCAGCAGGATGCTTCCATCATCTTGGACTTCAGAGGCTCGTATTTTTGTGCGAATTCTTTCAACCGCTCAGCAAACGCATCCGTCAGTTTTCCTGAATAGAGTTGAGCTAGAAGCTGTTCGATGATTTCAAAATACTGGTCTGCAAGAGCCTGAGGGTTAGCAGATACAAGTTGAGCATGGCCTATGTCCGATACCTCTTTGCCCAGGCTTGCCAGATGACTGTGCAGCTTCTTTACACCATGTTTGATGCTGTCTTTACCGAATGCGTAAGCCAGGTCGAGATACTCTTTGGTTCCTTTTTCGTATTCAATTGCAATCAGTTCTTCTAGAACGTTGTCTTTTATAGTCTCAGCTTCGGCATCTGCAAGCAGAGAGAACTTAGGGTCTACTCCTGCTTCAAAAGAGTTTTCTCTCAACAACCGTGAAGCAAACGAGTGAATTGTCCCTATGTAAGCTGATTCCACGCTCCGGCGGGCTTCTTCGAACCTCGGGTCTTTCGTGTCTTCGTAATGCTTTTCGAACCGCTGGACTATCCGTTCCTTCATCTCTTTCGCTGCTTTTTCTGTGAAGGTAACGGTCAGGATTTCGTCCACTTTAGCCAGACGATTCTCTACAATCCGGCAGAACCGTTCAACGAGCACCGCTGTCTTGCCTGAGCCTGCTCCTGCAGAGACCGATACATTCCTGTCCAGCGTTTCGATTGCTTCCTGCTGACTTCTTGTGAACTTAAGCGTGCTCATTGGCGTCCTCCTCGGCATCATCTTTCACTAGCGCAGCCTTCTGTAGAATCTGGCTGTAATCATCAGTCCTGCAGACACATTTGAATGAGCAGTAGTCTTTGCAGTCTTTTGGAGCCACGGGGATTTTGCCTGCCCTTATATCCTCAGCAATGCTTATAATGAACTGTTTGCACTGCTTGAGCATAGCATCGAAGTCCTGCTCCGACATAGTCCTGTTCTTCTTTTTAATGCCAGAGGCGTCAACGTAGTAGCCATCTGGTTCCCATTTACTAAGTAGACGATACTCTGCACCAAGCGCATTGATGTCAAATAGTTGTTCCAGCGCCAGCGCATAAACCATCGCCTGAAGTGTCAACCCTTTTTCGAAGTCAGTGATTTTATTGGATTTCTTGAACTTATAATCGATAACCAGTCCACCGTCTGAGCAGACATCCACCCTGTCGATCTTCCCTCGTATCTTGACTTTGCAGCCGTTTTCGTTTGTTATCTCAAGCGGTTTGTCTGTTGAATGGGGATCCCGGTTTCTGTCAGGCATGGGCGGGCTTCCGAACTCTAGCTCGAAGTATGCTGGGATGAGCTGTTCTGGGCCATGCTCGATTTCTCCTGTCAGATAGCGTTTCAAATACATCCTCAGAGTGTGACGCTGCAGTTCTAGTTCGTGGGCAGGCAGATGCAGCAGCTTTGAGTTCTTCTCGATTTCTTCCTGCAAAATCTCAAAAGCTGAATTTATAGTCTGAACGCGGTCGAGTATCCTCAGGTTGAAATCATTGCCATGTTTGGCCTGAAGCTCGGTCAGCAGCCGGTAGAGCACTTTATGGAGTATCCCGCCGATGTCCAGCGCACCTACTTTGTCTCGTATAGCCTCCAGCCCAAGTATCCTTTGGCAAAAATGCATAAACGGGCAGGCTGCGTATGATTCAAGCTCAGTGCATTGGTAAGCCCGGTTGTCATTTGCAAGGTGGTTCAGTATCTTCCGGCAGGTAATGACAGCTTCTTTATCCCAGCAGTTCTGGAATACCGGGTTAAATCTGCTCGGTTGAGACTCAAGAAATGAGTTATAAGCAGCAAGCGCCGTATCAGCCTGCTCGCAAGGAATATGCGAAAGCCGATAGACAACAGACCGTTCCAGCCTCGCTATCGTTTCGACCTTCTCGACCGGCGGGATCATATCCGTCACGTCTCTTCCAATCGTTACCACATTGCCGTTGAAGAGCTTTCGGACTTCATCCAGGTAGAACGACGGCAGGCTGTCTGTTGCAGTTTCATCAGCGGCGGGATAAGTCAGATACAGCTTCTCTCTTGCTGCTGCGGCGGCTGAGAAAAACAGGTGCCGTTCTGTTCCCTGCTGAGGCAGCCGTTCTCTCAATGGGTGTAAAAGATAACGGTTCAATACTCTCCGCTCTCGGTCTCTAAGGAAAGACTCCTCCTGAATCTGCCTTGGGAAGACTTTCTCCAGCATTCCAACTACAAACACTGCCCGGAACTTCTGCCCGCCAAGCCCTGTGACGGAAAGCATCTTTACAGCATCTTGAGTCTTTCCCCGCAGCCTGTAGGTGTCTCTTGATATAGAGCTTTTCAGCAGCCCGAGGAACTGTGTGGGATTGAGCTTTCTTCTCAGGAGTCTTTCCGTTTGCAGCAGGTCTTGCAGGATGCCTTCAACAGCCCGCGCAGCCGATGAAAACTGCGCCTGGCTCTCATCATCAGATTTCTGCCTGAACACAGCCGTCAGCTTTTTAACGGCGTTGATGCATTCTTCCACACCCTTGGCTTTTTGTAATTCCTTTTCGAACTCAGCAACAGGTCCCAGCACCTTCTTTCTCAGTGCCAGCATAGTATCGGATTCTTCCCACTGTTTGAACCAGTTGTCTCTGCCTTGTAGTATCCCGGCTTGCTTTGCATCTACTTCCATCTTGCAGGCTGCTGCGAGGTCAGAGTCCATCAGTTCTGATTTGAGTATACGGAAGACATCTGCGCGTCTCCATCCGCCTGTTATCAGGTCTATGCAGGTTACAAGAAGTTTTGCATAAGCTGTTTCGGCCAAATTCTGTCTGCCAGGTTCCACTGGAATGCCTGAATAGATAAACTCCCGCTCTATCCGCGCTCTGTAAGTCTCAATTTGCCGCGCAACGATGGCAATATCTCCATATTTAAGCCTCTGATCTCTGGTCAGCCGGCGGATTTCATCCCCAATAAGCTCGATTTCTATACCTGGAGTGCCGCCTTCGATGATAGTGACGCTTGCATCCGACGAGATTCTGGCAGGTTCGCGGGAAAAGATATTTGACCTCAGGTGTTCGATCGCTGTCTGTGGCTGTTCTTGCTGCTTTAGCACAGTCTCGGAAGTCTCGTTAAGCTCAAGAACGAACTTTCGGGTGTCCTCGACCGGCTTAAAAACTTCCGGTCTGCCTTCAGAGTATGTAAGAGTGACTAAGATTTCACTTACATCCTTTGATGCTTTTTGGAGAAACTCTCGCTGCACGGGCTGAAGGTCGTTGAAGCCGTCAAACACTATACATTTCAGCTCGCTGAGGTAGTTTTCGTTTTCGAGGACTTCCAGAGCACGCCACATAAGTCCTTCCCGGTCATGCAGCGCGTTAGCCTCCAGGATTTCTTTCTGATACTGCCAGTAAAGCCGGGAAAGCTCCTGCAGCTTGCGAGAAGATGCCGGAGTGAGTTCACGCGATGCTCTTTTTATCGCTTCATCAAGCTCATCAGGCTTAACCAGTGATATTTTCAGCTCTCCGATAATTTCACCAAGCGCATCTACAAACCCTGGGAACTCACTGGCTCTCTTGAAATAGTCAAGATTTGCCTGCTCTACCAGGTTCTGGAGCATAACAGACTTTTGGATGTCTGAGATAAGCTGGCTTGCGAACCCAGCGCGTGAGATGAACTCCCTTGTCAAATTGTAAAAGGTAGTGACGACATTCCCGAGGATTCCTGAAATGCCTGCCTGGTCCATAATGCAGTTTTCGACCTGCCGGGCCATCTCTACAGTAGGGACAACGTATCTGACTTCGCGGTTCCACCTGATTGGATCGTATCTGAGGATTCTTTGCACGGCATAGGTGGTCTTTCCACTTCCAACATCTCCGGTTACAAGCTCAACAGCCAACTCCCTGCCTCCCATCCAAAGCATGTAGATGCATATTTCTTCTATAAAAGGTTGCTTGCTTCCTTGTTAATAAGGATATAATCTAAATGGTTGACTGCCAAGTTCAATGGTCAACCTGGTCAAATGGTTTTGCAAAGATTGAAGTATTTGGAGGATTGTAATGGCACGAAGGTTCGAAGGTAAGGTAGCACTTGTAACCGGCGGCGCGGCTGGATTAGGTTTGGCAACAGCGCTTGCGTTTGCCAGAGAAGGAGCATCTGTAGTTATTGCTGATGTGAAGGAAGAAGCAGGTCAGGCTGCTGTTCAGAAGATAACAGACACTGGGGGTAAAGCGATTTTCGTCAAAACAGATGTTTCTCGGGCTGAGGAAGTTAAAATGCTCATAGACAAGACTGTTGAGACATTCGGACGGCTCGATTGCGCTTTCAATAACGCAGGAATCGAAGGCAAGTCTGCATCAACAGCCGATTGCACGGAAGAAAACTGGGACCGAGTGATAAACATCAACTTGAAAGGTCTGTGGCTGTGCATGAAATACGAAATCCCTCAGATGCTCAAACAGGGCGGCGGTGCTATTGTGAACATGTCTTCCGTTGCAGGTCTTGTTGGATTTGAAGGTATGCCTGCCTATTGTGCTTCCAAAGGCGGAGTCATACAACTTACCAAAACTGCTGCCCTGGAATATGCTCGCAATGGAATCAGAGTCAACGCAGTGTGTCCGGGAGGCATCGAGACTGAGATGATAGAGCGCGTCGCTACCACAAGCCCGGAGATGAAGCAGAACTTGATTAATATGCATCCTGTTGGCCGGTTGGGAAGGCCGGAAGAAGTGGCTGACGTTGTTCTGTGGCTGTGCTCTGATGAGTCGTCGTTTGTTACAGGTTATCCCGTTGCTATCGACGGCGGATTTGTTGCGCGGTAGTTGTCCGTACTTCCCCGTATTGTCCATCCTGGCTGATTCTGCTATCCTGCCAGCGGAGGATTGAGCTTATGCCGAAAGTCGATGTCAGAGAGAAACAGATTTACGTTGACGATACACCTGTTCCGATTATCTCCGGAGAGGTCCATTACTGGAGGCTGTCCCCGGACAGGTGGAGAGAGATACTTGAGCGGGTTCGGGAGATGGGGCTTCAGACCGTGGCAACCTATGTCTGTTGGGAATACCACGAGTATGAGCGCGGGAAGTTCGATTTTACAGGTGAAACAGAGCCTCAGCGGAACCTTGTAGCGTTTCTGGATCTGTTACAGGAAATGGGATTCTGGATAATCATCCGTCCCGGGCCTTATATCTACTCGGAATGGAAGAACGGAGGAGTGCCGGACTATATCGCACCGTTCCACAGGCTGTCAAACGAGTATCAGTCCGCTGCAAAGGTGTGGATGGAAGCAGTATCGCAGGTGCTGAAACCTTATCTTGTAACGAATGGCGGAAGAATCTTCCTGTTTCAGCCTGATAACGAGATAGACCTGTTTACCCACTGGTTTGAAGATGAAATGGGCTTCAGGGGCAAGCCAGGTTTGTTCCAGCAGTTCCTCAAGGAGCGGTATGACACGGTTGATAAGCTGAACAAGGCTTGGGATAAGAATTACGAGTCGATAGACCAGGCAGAACCGGTCTCACGGGCGCACTTTATCCTAGATAGAGGCCACAGGGTAGCATTGCTCGACTACTGGAGGTTCGAACATTATCTGGTAGCTAAAGCTGTCAAATGGCATGTCGATACCTACCGCAAGTTTGGCATTGATGTCCCTATGTATCACAACTACTACTACGGCGGCGACGTGCAGAACCATCGTGAGATTGCCAAAGTGGTGGACTTCGTCGGAATAGATGTCTATCCCGGCAATGAGTTCGAACTGGAAGGCTATCCAAAGTCCCACAGCCTTTATATGAATATGCTCCGTTATCAGAGATCGATCTCGCCTATTCCATATATCGCAGAATTCGAGGCTGGTGTCTGGCATGGGCTTCATGAAATGGCCGGAATCATTACTCCTAACCATTACAGGATAATGTGCATATCTGCTCTGGCTGCTGGTATGGCAGGCTGGAACTGGTACATGCTGGTCAACCGGGATAACTGGTACTTCTGCCCGATACAGGAGTGGGGAAGGATCAGGGGAGAGCTTTTCGAAGTCTTCCAGCGCATTACAAGCAACTATAATGAGATGAACCCGCCGAAGCTAGATAAAATGACAGACACAACAGTGCTTATGGATCCGCTGCATATAGCTTCAATGCGGCATCTGCATACTGACCTTGTCCTTAAAGCGCTTTACGAAGCTGACATCGAGCATGAGACCTGGGACCCTGAGACAATGCGGTTCGAAAGGCCTCTTATGTTCTATTCAGGAGACCAGTGGCTTGCCAAAGCTGACCAGGAGAAGCTGCTGAAGTATGTCGAAAATGGCGGCAATCTCGTCTGCTTCAAGAACTATCCCAGGCTGGACGAGAATCAGCAGCCGTTGAATATGCTTGGTATACTCGAACCAGCCCGTGTGCTTTCTCCGCTTGGTAAGCAATTGATAGTGACTCTTGGCGAGGAAACAGCACAGGCCGATGGAGCGGTTTTTGAATATGATGCAGTCAACCAGCAGGGGATTGAGTGGATTACTGCTGAACAGACTCTTGGCCCGCTTCAGGCAGTCGAAAACAGCGATATTCTGGCAATCAACTACCAGGGGAAGAAGTTCACAGTTGGCTATGTGGAGCAGCGAGGAAAGGGGAAAATAGTCGTAATCGGGCTTGATCCCAATCCTGAACTGGTGCTGGCCGTCCACAGGTTCCTCGATGTTCCAACTTATGCCTGCGCAGATGCATCAGGAGTCCATACGTCGCTGCTCCGGGGTGATGATGCGTGGTATTTGGCAGCATCGAACCTGGCTAAAGAGGAGAGAAAATCTCTGGTTGCTCTGGAAGGGCCTGGTACGCCTATAGGAGCCTGCCTTGTTACGGATATGTGGACAGGCGAGGTCGATGAGGTTGACATCGATGGCAGTATCCTCATTTCCCTCAATGGAAAAAGCGGAAATGTGTGGAAAATCGAGGTGAAAAACAGCGAAACATAAAAAACTTGAGACAGCGTGACACCTGAGGTCATACAAGGCCGATGCGTTTTAGCCATATTTAAGCTAGGGAAAGAGTAATATGGCATAGTATTCCGGTGCAATGTACCGGGTAAAGGAGGCATTGGTGATGACCTTTCAGGATATGACAATCACAGCTAAGGTCAAAGCGGCGTTAGCGCAGGCCGAAGATGTGAGCGCTATGGATATAGATGTAAATGTTAAGAATGGTGTTGTTACGCTCAAGGGCAATGTCAGCCGTGATGCCCATGACCGGGCAATTCAGGTAGCCAGGGGTGTAGACGGTGTAGTATCCGTCGAGGACAATCTCAACATAACATCATCAGCTTAACGTGATAGACAGGCCGCCCGATTGCAGCACAATCTGGCGGCCTTAATTGTTTTCTCTAACTCTTAGATTGCCTGGGATGTGTATCCCAGGTGCAGGTTTGGCGGTTATTCATCCGCCTATCTCTCGGGAGGGATTTGCCGTCTCTCGGGAGGAATTTGCCGTCTCTCGGGAGGAATTTGCAATTCCTCCCGGACATATTGCTGAGGGATCTGTGATCCCGGATGATTAACAAAAATACCAAGGAACGGGATTGCAAATCCCTCTTTTGCTCTTCCGGGCTAAATTGCAAATTTAGCCCGAGTGTGAGTCGGCGCCACCATTATCGATCTTAGTCAGCTAAATTTTTCGGTTTTTGTCCATGCGGGTAGAATCGAGTTGACATCTGCTGCCGATAATAATATATTGAAAGTACTAAGGAGCCGTCTTGTGAGGCAGGTTGACCTGTTCAACCTTCTCATAAGATGACAAAACTGACCAAGAAGGAATAGGCAAAGGCAGCCTATAGCCGAGTGGCTGGTTGTTCTTGCAGTGTTGCACGGGACATAAAACCAATATCTTGGACCAATACCGCCTGCAGTAATCTCAGCAATGGGGCTGAGCCGGATGGCAGACTCAGGTCTTAGACCTCAAACAACCTGCAAAGACACCGCAAAGCATTTGTTTTGCACCAACCAGCCATATTCGACATTCCTGGCAGCGCAGCAAGGAGTAGAAGAAATGGTCTTAAATGTAGAGCCTTCGTGCAAGACATGCACCTGCCACGAGGAAGTGGATTTATCGCATGTCGAGAAGATTCTGGCCAAATACAACAATGACCGAGCCGAATTACTCTCGATTCTTGAGGAGGTTCAGGCCGATTATGGCTATCTCCCGCAGAATGCACTTCGAATGGTGGCTGAAAGAACAGGCTCCTCGATGGTCGACGTTTTCGGCGTCGCCACTTTCTACCGCGCATTCAACCTCAAACCCCGAGGCAAACACTGCATCTCTGTGTGCATGGGAACAGCCTGTCATGTTAAAGGTGCGCCGAATGTAGTAAAAGAGTTCGAGCGTCAGCTTGGAATCTCTGTTGGCGAAACTACCCCAGACAACGAATTTACGCTTGAAACAGTCAATTGCCTTGGAGCAAGCGCACTGGGGCCAATCGTAATGGTTGACGGGCATTATTTCTCCCATGTCACTC
Source organism: Armatimonadota bacterium (assembly GCA_029551395.1). Classification (GTDB taxonomy): domain Bacteria; phylum Armatimonadota; class UBA5829; order UBA5829; family DTLH01; genus JAKPFN01. Next base: position 47,872 of record JAKPFN010000089.1, read on the forward strand.
CCGCAAAAGTAAAGTGGCTCCTGTCAATGGTTCGTGCAGGACTTGATAAGGTCGATGTAAAGACTGATAGCCGGATAATCCACCTGGATGTGCTGTGTCCTCACTGCAATCAAAGTCTGATGGATTCTGTGCATCCAATAGACGGCTGCCCATCCATCCATACGACCATAACCTTTAACGGGGTTAGCGGTCATGCAAGATTGTCATCTCTTTATGGAAGTTACTCCATTCAATCAGAGCCTGATGCACCTGTGGGAACTACAGTTGACTTTTTCTGCCCATCGTGCAATAAAAAACTTACGACGACATCCAGATGTCCCGAATGTGGTGAGTTGATGGCATTGATGAGAGTAAGTGGGGGCGGTGTAGTACAAATCTGCACGCAGCGTGGATGTAAAGGGCATATACTAGACCTGAGTGAAATCGATATCTAACAGCCACGGTGAAATAGTCAAGCTTTATTGGGCATAAGAAGGAATGGATAAGATTGATGGAAAGACTGACTTCCGTTGAGGAGTTTCGGACACTGCAGAGTCGCGTCATTGCAGCTTTAGACCCTACAGTTCCTACCATAGTTATCCCGGCCGGCACTTGCGGACAGGCTAGCGGTGCGAGTGATCTGATCAGAGTCGCAAAACGTTATCTCTTGGAAAAACGTTTAACTGATAAGGTTCGCTTGCGCATCACTGGATGTCATGGGTTCTGCGAAATGGAACCTTCCGTGCTTATCGAACCGCAAAAAACATTCTACCCTCGGGTAAGCATGAGAGATGTCTCCCGGATCATAGATGCCGCTGTAGAGGGAAAGGTGATCGAAGAACTCCTTTTTGTAGATCCAACGACCGGGGAACGGATTCGCAAGCAAAGTGATATCCCATTTTTCAAAAAACAGTTCCGTTTGTTGATGGAAAGAAATGAGCGGGTAGACCCAAGACGGATTTTGGACTATATAGAGTCTGGTGGATATACAGCGCTGGCAGAGGTACTTGCAGAACGTGATCCTGAATGGGTTGTGTCCGAGGTCAAAGCGTCTGGACTGAGAGGCCGCGGCGGAGCTGGATTTCCTACGGGGATTAAATGGGAAATGCTGGCAAAGCAGCCGAGCGATAAAGGCAAATTCATCGTGTGTAATGCTGATGAAGGCGACCCAGGAGCCTACATGGACCGCAGTATCCTCGAAGGCAACCCACACAGCATCATTGAAGGGATGATCATTGGAGCTTTTGCGACTGGTGCGACTGATGGGATCATATATGTGTGCTGCGAGTTTCCTCTGGCTATTAAACATATTGGTATGGCATTGGAACAGGCGTATGAACTCGGGCTGCTGGGTGAAAACATTTTAGGCGCCGGTTTCTCCTTTAATATGACTATGGTTAAAGGCGCTGGGGCATTCGTCTGCGGCGAAGAAACCGCCATGATCCACTCTATCGAAGGTTATACCGGCGAGCCAAGGCAAAGACCTCCATTTCCCATCCAAAAAGGAATAAACGGCAAGCCTACTGCCATTAATAATGTCGAGACATGGGCCAATATCCCGATTATCATCAGGGATGGCGCAAAAGCTTATGCCAGTATCGGCACTCCAAACAATTCCGGTACAAAAATCTTTAGCTTGGTCGGCAAGGTCAAACACACCGGGCTTGTTGAGATGCCTATGGGTACCACAATCGGAGAGATTGTATATAACGTAGGCGGTGGAGCTGTTGGCAACAGCGAAATCAAGGCTGTGCAGACTGGCGGGCCTTCAGGTGGATGTATTCCAGCAAGCAGCTTCGATCTTCCTGTAGATTATGATACGCTGGCTAAGTTCGGTTCGATTATGGGGTCTGGCGGCATGATCGTCATGGATGAAGATACGTGTATGGTCGATGTTGCCAAATACTTCATGAACTTCCTGAAGAATGAGTCCTGCGGCAAGTGCTTTACCTGCCGTAAAGGCACTCAGCGGATGTATGAACTGCTGGAAGATATTACTCTGGGAGCAGGTACTCCTGAAAGTATAGCTCTTTTGGAAGAACTTGCGTATGTAGTCAAAGACACGACGATGTGCGGTCTAGGGCAGTCGGCATCGAATTCCGTTTTGAGTTCGCTTAGGCATTTCCGCAATGAATATGAACAGCATGTAGTTGAAGGAAAATGCCCCTCTTATGTATGCAAGGATTTGGTAGGGGTGCCTTGTCAGACTGCCTGTCCGGTAGGGACTGAAATCTGGCGGTATATTGCGCAGATAGAGCACAAAAATTATGTAGATGCGTATAAAACAATACGTGAGTCTAACCCATTTCCATCGGTATGTGCTCGAGTGTGCAATCATCCGTGTGAAGACAGATGCAAATCCGGCACAAGCGGCGGGCAGCCAATCAATATCAGGGCTTTGACGAGGTTCGTTACCGATAATGTCGACCCAGGCGTTTATAAACCGGTAATTGAGCCACAGTTTGGAGATAAACATCCTCAGGTTGCTGTTGTTGGCGGAGGGCCAGCCGGACTGACAGCCGCGCATTATCTTTCTTTGAAAGGCTGCAAGGTTACTATCTTCGAGCAGGAATCTGAGCTTGGAGGAATGCTTCTTTCCGTAATACCGGAATACAAGCTGCCAGGAGAGGTTCTAAAATCGGAGATTGCCTCTTTGCTTAACGATAACATCACGCTCAAATACGGCACAGTGCTTGGGCGAGACATCACTGTTGATGGCTTGTTGAAAGACAACTTCGATGCTGTGTTCCTGAGTTTCGGTGCTCATAATAGTTCTGGGCTGCAATCGGACATTAAGGATATTCAAGGCGTTTATCCATTGCTGGATTATGTTAAGTCGGTAAATCTGAGAGGCGAAAACCTTGCTATTGGTAAGGTTGGCATCATTGGAGGAAGCGTTTCTGCTATTGATGCTGCCCGGACAGCCATCAGGTCGGCTAAAGCTGAGAGCGTAACGGTCTTTTATCAAGGGACGCGCGAAGATATGCTGGCAGCGAAAGATGAAATCGATGCTGCCATCGAAGAAGGTGTCAGTATTGAAACTCTGGTGTCTGTTGAAGAGATCCTCTCTCAAGACGGCAAGTTGGCAGGGGCCAGGATAGTTAAAAGCAGACTTGGAGACTTCGATTCGGATGGCCGAAGAAGACTTAAGCCGATTGCAGGGAGTGAACAAAAGGTAGATTTGGACACTCTCATCATAACCGCATCGGAATCTCCAGATGTGGAATGTTTGCTGAGTAATAGTCATCTAAGCATCGATCTCAATGCTGACGGGACTATAAAAGTGGATGTTGGAACACTTGCTGCCAGTATTCCCGGTGTCTTTGCTGGAGGTGATATAACCGGCCAGGTTAGCGTCATCGATGCAATCGCAGCAGGAAAAAGAGCTGCTGAGTCTATTAGCTGTTACCTGCAAGGTAAAGTATATAAACCATCAACTGGTATCCAACTGCCGCAGGTTTTTATAGAACCAAACAGATCTGAAGAAGATGCAAGCGGACAAAGCGCCCGGGTCAAGCTTCCAAAGATCGATGTCAGTGAGCGACGTGGAAACTTCAAGGAAGTCGAGATTTCGCTTACACCGGAAAACGCTCTAAAAGAAGCCGGAAGATGCCTGAGGTGTGATCTGGACTTCTTCAAGTGCAAAGAGTGCCAGGAGTAATGAGTATGGTCAACTTTGTTTTAAACGGTTTGCCTGTTAGTGTTGAGAAAGGATCGACAATACTGGAAGCCGCGCAGTTTTATGGTTTTCCTATTCCAACGTTATGTCACATGGAAGGACTTTCGCCGTACGGTGCGTGCCGTCTTTGCGTAGTAGAGATAGGCGAAGGACCAAGGGCCAAGCTTGTTACATCCTGTACTTATCCGGTTGAGGAAGGCCTGAAGGTGCGAACTGCCTCAGAGAGAGTGATTAAAGCACGGAGGATGGTCATAGAGCTTCTTTTGGCTTCGTGCCCGCAGTCTAAAACAATACAAGACCTTGCCTCCGCGCATGGAGTGAGACAGCAGCGCTTCAGGCAGGAATATGAAGACTGCATACTGTGCGGACGCTGCATACGGATGTGCAAAGAACAGATGATGGCAAAAGCTATAGGTTTCAGGGGCCGTGGCGAAGGAAGGTCCATCGGTACTCCCTTTGATATGAAGAGTGAACAGTGCAGGCAGTGTGGCGGCTGCATCTATGTATGCCCTGCCTGCCAGTTGAGATGCACTTACACCGAGCCGGAGAAAGCGGTGTGCGGTGGATGCGCGAATCTGACACCTCCTTGTGTCGAGAAAGATTCGTTTGATGATATGATGTGTTATATGAACCCATGTGTAGCTTGTGAAATCAAGAAGGACCTGTAAGGAGTCAAATGATATGGCGACAGCTTTCTCGAGGGTGAATGCTTCAGCAGCGACCCTTACCAAGAATCGAACTGAAGGATCAGTATCTTCCATCTCAGGTATGTGCGTGACCTGCGTAGATGGCTGCATCGGTATGTGCGAGATTGGAAAGTCCGCATACAGGGGCCATGAGGTTATTTATCCGCAGCCGTTTGGTGTTATTACGACTGCTGCTGAAAAGACCTACCCTGTTGACTACTCGCATTTTAACATAATGGGCACCGCAGTCGGGGCTGTTGGTATTGAGGCCGATAGTGACAAGGCTATATTCCCGAACGTTGACCTTTCGGTCCGATTCGGTCATGACGGCGGCATTAAGTTCAAACTGCCAATGATTATCCCTGGAATTGGCTCAACGAATATCGCCAAGAATAACTGGGAAGGATTAGCGATCGGTTCGGCGCTTGCAGGAACAGGTCTGACTATCGGTGAGAATGTTGTAGGTATGGATCCGCAGTCCGTAATCAAAAACGGACGTGTGGTTGATACCGTAGACCTGAAGCGCAGGGTCAAACTCTTCAAAGACTACCAGCGGGATGGCTGGGGAGAGATAGTTGTTCAGGCTAATGTAGAGGATACAAGGCTTGGAGGCCAGGAATACGCTATACAGGAGCTCGGCGTTAGAGTTGTTGAGATGAAATGGGGCCAGGGCGCAAAGGACATCGGCGGCGAGGTCAAAATAAACGACCTGAAGAAGGCCCAACTGCTTTACGAGCGCGGTTATGTAGTCATACCGAATCCGACTGACCCGAATGTGATTAAAGCATTCGAGCAAGGCGCTTTCAAGGAGTTCGAGCGGCACTCGAGAGTCGGAATGATCTCTGAAGAGAGCTTTGCAAAGAGGGTGGAGGAACTGCGTAAGGCTGGTGCGAAGTATATCTTCCTGAAGACCGGTGCTTACAGACCTGCAGACCTTGCCAGAGCTATTGCATGGGCATCCAAATATAAGCTTGACCTGCTGACAGTTGATGGCGCAGGCGGTGGAACCGGTATGAGTCCGTGGAGGATGATGAACGAGTGGGGAGTCCCGCCGGTTGAGCTTCATTCATTGCTTTATCAGTTTGCCAAGCGGCTTGCGGACAAGGGGAGGTATCTCCCGGCTTTTGCTGTTGCAGGTGGATTCACCTTCGAAGACCAGATATTCAAAGGTCTGGCAATGGGCGCTCCATTCGTGAAGCTGGTTGGAATGGCCCGAGGTCCTATTGCCTCTGCAATGGTAGGAAAGACCATCGGCAGAAGTATGGATGACGGTCAGCTTCCGGTGTATGTGGAGCGATTCGGCACGACCAGGGATGAGATTTTCGTCACGGCAGCACATCTCAGGCAGGAACTTGGAGATGATGAGTTCGAAAAGCTGCCTACTGGTGCTCTTGGGCTTTACACCTATTATGAAAGGCTTGCCCAGGGACTCCGCCAGTTGATGTGTGGAAGCCGGAAGTTCGCACTGGAGCACATCAGCCGAAACGATATTGCTGCTCTCACCCCGGAGGCATCAAAGGTCAGTGGTATCCAGTACATAATGCACGTTGACGAGGACGAGGTAGACCAAATCCTCGACGCGTAGTGCGATTCGTAGGGGTAAATAAAGAAGGGAGGCAGTTCAAAAAGGATTGCCTCCCTTTTAATTATCAATGTGCAGTAATTTGAAGAATAACCTCGGGCTAAATTTGCAAATTTAGCCCGGAATAGTGGATTAGGGATTTGCAATCCCGTTCCTTGGTATTTTAGTTAATCATCCGGGATCACAGATCCCTCAGCAATATGTCCGGGAGGGATTGCAAATCCCTCCCGAGAGATGAATCCCTCCCGAGAGTGTCCCTCCCGAGATAAGGTTCGTCTGGGAGGCTAGGAATCCCCTCACGAGATAGGAGTGAGGATTCATTCCGAGTGAGTAGAGAGTATTCTGTCTACCACTGTTCCGGCAGCATCATCAGTATAAACAATCCGACCAAACCACCTACCAGCCCCAATATTCCTCCCAACACGCCATCGTAACCTTTACTTCGCGCATAGTAAATGCAACCTCGAATAAAGATAATATCTACAGCAATCAGTAGTGCAACCACAATGGGTATTAGTGTATCGACATCGATTATCTCGCTTAGAAAAGCAAAGAGGATTAACACCCCAAGCCACATTAGAAGCGCCAGTTTAATGTTCGAGTTTGCGGTTTTTTTGTCTTCGTTCATGGAAGTCACCTCGCGAGGTACTGTATCACAATGCTTGCCTGTAGTTTGGATTATTTTAGAATAATGCTAAATTAATGTCTACGTTTTCTTCTCCAAATGCTGAGGGTAACACATTACGGTGCGATTCCTGTTTTGGAATAGTTGTGTAGTGCACAACAATGTCAATTTGACCGGGAGGGATGAATAATTGGAGAAGAAAACTAGCTACCTGATTATTGGAATGGCAGCTGGTGCAGCAGTTGGAGCCGGTACAGCAATGTTATTAACACCAATGAGTGGTAAAGAGGCAAGGGAAAAAGCCAGACAAAAAGCCCAGGGAGCTTATAGCTCTGCCAGGCAGCAGGTCTCGTCTGCAACTCAGATGATTGGCCGAAAAGGCGGCTCTATGAGAGCAGTCGATTTGAATAAGGCCGGAAAAGAGGAATTGATGCAGATAGAGGGCATTGGACCGGATATGGCTGAAAGTATCATTGCTTACCGCAGTCAGCATGGCGGGTTCGGATCGCTGGATGAACTGGAGAATGCTGTTGGCGCAAGTGTCGTATCGACTTTTAACCTCAAAGGCAAGTTCCATATATAAAATCTCCGTATGCTAATGCCCGAGTTGCACAACTCGGGCTATTTTAGTTTGCCTTCTGGAATATATTATCAGTTAAAGCATTTTATTACTCATTATTCGTTACTTTCCCTTGGCTTTCCCCTCAGGTTATGCGGTATAATACAGGCAGGAGAATTAATGTTTATGCGTAGAATCCAACCACTATTCGTTTTCTTACTACTCTTTGTATTCACTGCAATCGCCTGTGCTGCTCCCAAGAATGTAATCCTGTTTATCGGTGATGGGATGGGTCATGCTCATATTGCTGCTGCAAGGATAAGCACACTCGGCCAGGGAGGCCGGCTTACAATAGAGAAAATGCCGGTTACAGGGATGCATACAACACATTCAGCAAATGCTCTGGTGACAGATTCTGCTGCCGGAGCTACAGCGCTTGCTTGTGGAGTCAAGACAAACAACTATACAGTAAGCAAATCTCCTGACGGCAGACGCGTAAGATCGATACTTGAAGCTTCAAGAACCATTGGAAAAGCTACAGGCGTTGTGACTACGACTTCAGTTACTGATGCCACACCCGCGGCCTTTACCTCTCATGTCGATGAAAGAGGAATGCAGCCGGAAATAGCCGGTCAGCAACTCGATGTAAATATCGATGTATTGATGGGCGGCGGTAGAGCCTATTTTCTGCCTGAAGGCGACGATGGCTACCGTTCAGATTCAAGAAATCTGCTCTCTGAAGCAGCTGCAAAAGGTTATATCGTTGTTACAACAGCCGAAGAACTGAACAAAGTAAATAGTGGGAGAGTTTTAGGCTTATTTGCAATGGAGAAGCTGACTACACAGTCCCCTGAGCCTTCGCTTTCCGAGATGACCAAAAAAGCAATCCAGATACTCTCTCAGGACACGGACGGATTCTTTCTGATGGTTGAAGGTGGGCAAATAGACTCATACGCACACCGCAATGATCTTGATGGAATGGTCCGGCAGCTTATCGAGTTCGATAAAGCCGTTGCTGAAGGATTGAGCTTTGCACAGCAGAATGGCGATACGCTGGTTGTTGTTACTGCAGACCATGAAACAGGCGGGCTGACGCTGCTTTCTGACGATGAAGGTAATTTAGGACCATCCTGGTCCACAGGCGGACACAGCGGAATTATGGTTCCGGTTTTTGCATTCGGCCCAGAGTCCCAGCGCTTTACCGGGCTTATGGATAATACTGATATTAGTAAAAAGATTGGCGCTGTCTGGGGAGTAAAAGTTGGGTTGTTTGATGTGTCCGATGATGATAAAACAGCCGACTCGGTCCGTATAAAACACGAATACTCCAAGTCGGCTGCAGTAGCTGCTTCATCTACACGCTAAATCTAGTTCTCAGCAGATGTTTCTGCCGTTTCTTTTTTTTCGACGGTATTCTGCTTTGGAGCAGTCTTTCGTCTGGATGTATAACGTCGCCGTGGTTTTTTGCCGTTTCCGTTGTCTGAGTCAGGTGCTATCTGTTGAACAGGTTCAACAACTGGCTCAGCAACGGGTTCAGACACAACGACCGGCTCAGGTGTTTCTGCCGGTTCTTTGGATGTCTTTGACGCACGCCGTCCGCGCCGCTTCTGTTTGACTTCCGGTTCCGCAGTAGAAACTGTATCTTCAACAACTACCGGTGCAGGTTCTACGGCTGCGGTAGCAGTCTCTTCGACAACTGGCGATGCCTTTCTGCTGCGCCGCTTCGGCTTCTTCTCTTCCATTACCGGCTCTTCTGCTTTTACAGGTGGTTCTTCGGCAGGAGTCGGCTCAGCAGCAATTGCCTGTTCCTGTGCTGTTTCCACTACATCGGGAGCCTGCTTCACACTACGCCTTTGATGCCGTCTGGAAGTCCGCTTCCGCTCAGCCGATGGTTCATCCGACACGGCCTCCGCTTTTGGTGAAGCTGCAATCTCAGCCTCTACTTCTTCAGGTTTTACAGGCTGCTCCTCAGGAATATTCGCACCTTTGGACTTTGTCCGATGCCTGCGCTGCTTTTTAGACGATGATGCTGCAGATGTCTCAGTCTCATTGGCTGCAGTTGTTGGAGAAGCTTCAATTGTCTCTACTGCTTCACCTTCAGCCGGTTGAGATTTCTGCGCCTCCTGAGTTTCAGCAGCTTCAGTGTGAGAGCGCTTGGACCGTCTGCCGCGCTTCCGCTTCTTCTCTGCCTGTTGAGCCAACTTTTCCAGTTCTTCCTTTGCAGCACGTTCTGCGAACTCATGCTCCAGTTCAGCCAGGATTTTTATCATCTGCTCGACAGTTTCGATGTCGCCGCGTCCAGGCGGTATCGGAAGCGGTTCAGGTTGTGTTGATTCCTTATTAGCCTTTCTGCGCTGCGGTTTACATGCAGCACCCAAAATGAGCTGTATCGTATGCTTGCCTCCACCAAGTTCGATGTTCGAGTCATAACGGTCTCTGCCATCGACAAGGACTCTGCAGGGTGCTGGCCCTTTTGGCGGAATGAACTCAGCAATGACACCGGACGGAACTGAGATAAGCAGTGTAAGCCCTCGCCTGACAGTCTGCCATTCTACCGAAACAGGGCCTGAAGCAGTCTGAACGGTGCCTTTGGCCCATTCAAGCCCTGATGGATGCGGTTCTATCCGCACTCTTTTCGGTTCACCTGTCGGTTTTATGCCCAGCACGTGTGCAGGAAGCTGATACGCAGGCCCGCTGGACGCTGCATAGCATCGGCAGTCCCCATTTTCAGGATTAAAATGCTCCCAGAACGTCGTAGCGCCCTCGGAGAGCATTTTACCCCATTTTTCTTTGATTACATCTACTGCTTGTGCAGCAAATCCACTTCTGGACAATGCTTCTACAAGGTAGGATGTAAAATATGGTGTCGATATCGGCGGCAGACCTTTCTCATCCAGCATCTGCCTGAAGATAGACGACTTCTGGTAGTGGTCTGCGACATCAAACAGTGCAGCAAGTATGTTTGTCTGCCTTGAATAATGCTCCTGAAGCTTGCCATCTACTCTTGCATCCGCGAAAAGCCCACGGTCACGTGACCAGAAGAACTTGGATATGGCCATTCTCAGCGCAGAAGCCATTCCGGCCCATTCTTCAGCCTCATTTCTCTTGTGCAGCGCTTCAGCAATCCAGCAGGCTGCACGCAGCGCGCCTAAATACAGGCAGTTCAGCGCTGCGACTTCACCTCGGCGGTCAATCTCAGCCCAGTCGATAAACAAATCACCTCGGACACGAGACAACAGCCCGTCTGAGTCCGTAAACTGACCAATCCACTTCAGCCATTTGACAACATTCGGGTAAAGTTCTGCCAGAAGACTCAGGTCTTCGCTCTGCGCATAATATTCCCACAGGCTCATGACCCATAGAGCAGCAAAGTCAGGGAAAAGCTCTCTTGTGGCGCTGGGGAACATTGCAAAGATAGCGCCGTCACCTTCCTGCGATGCTGCTATATGCCTGAGTCCCTGTTTCATGAGTTTTGTGTCGCCGAACGCATAGTAAGCGGCACGTGAAGCCACCGAAGCATTGTCCCACCATTGGGTGCGTTCTCTCCAAGGGCTGTCGGTGTAAGTGTCCTGCATAGACAACCGGGCGGTTTCAGCAGCAGTCCGCCAGATACGGTTCAGTTCTTCATCGCTGCATTCAAAGTTACCCTGCCACTCGACCGGATATGATGTCTCATGAACGCGAACATGGCTTATCGAAACTGGTTTCGGACAATTTCTAAGGTCTAATTGAACATAGCGGAAAGCTCGCTGTTCGAAGCTGGTCCATGTCTGTTTGCCATTACGCAGGATTAATCGGTCGGTGTAGCGTATATCTCCGCGGTTTGGTATTACCTTGCCATCCTGAAGCACTTCGCTGTAGCCGATGTCCACTATTCCGCCGTTAGACCGGGTGAACTCTAGTTCGATGCTTCCAAATACCTCGCGTCCAAAGTCCAGCACTAGGGATATACCTTCGGGATTAGGCACAGTTATAGCTGCAGCATCATCATTAGCGCTAATCAGCCTCTCAGGCTTAAACACTCGTCCTTTTTTGAGTGGCTTGAGGTCTTCTTCAGCCATGAATGCTGGCATATCTGGAGGTTGAATACCTTCCGGCAGCGGCGGGCAGTTATAGATGGAATACACAGAGTCAGGGTAGACAAGTTGTTCGCGAAGATGCGGAATTTCACGGGGAACAAGCTTGTAGAAAGGCCGCATCTGGGATTTGCCGAGCACTATAGCCTGCGGCCACTTGGCGTCTTTGAACTTCACCTTGGTCCAATTCTGCGGCTCCAAATTTGCATCATAAACTTCTTGCCAACCAAGGCGGCGGCTCATACGGGTTCCGGCTGCTGTCCATTCTGATGCAGGCAGAACACGCCAAGTCTCATCTGTTATAATTTTCTCGCTTGCGCCTTCCCATTCGATATCCGCTTCGCAAATCAGTCCGGGCCTGCCGGGGATATAGCTGTAGGTACCTTGTCCTATATGATGGACAAGGACGGCGATTACATTCTGGCCTTTGACCAGGAAATCTGCAATGTTGTATATATCGTAGCTCTGCCGGTGCGGATCCGACCTTACCGGACCGCGCCCCACGAAAACGCCATTTATAAAAAGCTTGTATCGGCTGTCTGCAGAAATCCGTAGTTTAGCATCTACGGGCCTGGCAGGCAACTTGAAGGCTTTTCTTGCATGGAGGTAGAAGTTGCGGGGACGGCTGTCGCCCTCACACCATACCCAATTGGCGGTCCAGTCGTCTTTTCTTACGAACCGGCTGCGTCTAGCAACCACTGATTTATCCATTGAACCTCATAATCTCGCTCGGCCCAGTTATGATTATGTCACAAATCCCTGCAGAACGCAAGAGAGCTTACGCGTTTTTCAACGGTTTTCCAGCCTAATCTGCCTTGAGCTATAAGGAATTATGACCGTAATATTCCGCACGTCAACTGGTTTTAATGATATGATACTAACAGCTATTCTCCAGTTTGAAAGGAAGCACTGTATGGGTCGTAAGCGGGTGGATATGTTAATCATCGCAGTAGTATTTATTGCAGTACTTGCTGTCATTGGTGCAATCTGGTTTATAAATTCGAACCGGATGCCTGAAATCAAACTGCCTACACCAGTAATGCCTTCTCCAAATGCTTATGATTACTACACCAGTGCAGGAAACCTGATTGTAGACAGCAAGAAAATCGATGAAATAGTTTATGAGCAAACATTTTCAAGAACAAGAACTTCCCCTAAAGTCTACAGTCTGGCGGAAAAGGAAGCTTTACTTGCCAATAATGAACCGGCATTGCAGATGATGCGCGATGGCTTTGATTATGAGTGCATGGCACCAGTAAGAAGGTCTTTTGATGCTCTGTTTCCGGAATTCCGGCATTTTCAGAACTTGGGCAGACTTTTGTATATTGAGTCGCAGATAAAGTCTGCAAAGGGAGACTATGCTGGTGCAATGGATAGCTGTCTCGACGGCATATACTTTGGAGTCAATGCCCCTAGCGGAGGGTCACGTATTCACAGGCTCGTTGGTATATCAAACCAGAAAATTGTACGTGAAGATGCCTGGAAACTACTGGAGCAGATGGATGCTGGAGAGTGCAGGGCAGCAGCCGGAAGATTGGAGCATATAGTCTCCAAACAACGACCATTCGCTGAAGTATTAGAAGAAGAGAAATGGTTTGGAATTGGGGCTTTTCAGGAAGCTGTGCAGAAAGAAACAATGGGAGATTTCATCAGTAGTGCTATATATGATGATAATTCGCTCAGGTCACGCATTGTGTGGAACATTAGAGCGCTCAAAACCAGCAAGCAGAAGGTTATCCGAAACTACTCAGACTATATGGACCAATTGATCGAGAACGCAAAGAAACCTTACGCGCTGCACCTTCCCGACCCACCAACTCCTGATGACCCGGTAAACTCTGTTCTAGCTCCAGTTCTTAACAGGGCCAGATTTTCGGATGAGTTAAACCAGCTTCAGAATGAGTTGCTCCTTCTTAAGCTTGCGATTCGGGCTTACAAACTTGATAATGGAAGGTATCCTGCATCACTTTCTGACCTTACGCCTGATTATATCAAGTCCATCCCCAGGGACAGGTTTGTTCTGAAGGGGCCAATCAGATACAAACAGCAAGGCAGCAGTTATGTGCTCTACAGTGTTGGCCCTGATGGAAAAGACGATGGCGGCAAGCCCATAGATAACATAAAAAGCCCGTCAAGACCTAACGCTGATGAACTAAGGTATCATGTCGAAGATAAAAGCAAAGGCGATATAGTAGCAGGTATTAATTTAAAGTAAAAGTTACGAGTGGCGAGTGATGAGTAACGAGAAAAGCTCAATGTTAAAGTGATTATAAATCCCTCTTGTCTGGTTTGAGCTAAAAGGAACTATGACAAGTAATATTCGTCAAAAACACTGTAGGTGAGTAAACCTCAGTGTATCAACTTCGTTATTACTGGTGAAGGTGAAAGCGGAATCGCCCTGCCGCAGACCTTGCTGGGTTTCCCAGCACATCTCTCAATACCGATACTGTTTTGGATGCGGAAGAAACTATGTGGAAGGGCATGGATATGACATATCCCCGTAGTTCTTCCAGCAGCCCCATTCACAAGTCAGAGTAAATGCCTGCCTGGTGCTTAGTACTGCAAACTAAGCGGGTACAATTTAATGGTCTTTGGTTGTAGTGTAACAATCAATCTGAGGTCGATGTTACGCTGCAATAACAAATACCAAGCTGGACTCTCAAGTAACGAATCTGAGTCTTTTTACTGCATAATTGCAGCATCATTGCACGAAAGTCTATGGATAAGCATTTTTAAGTTGTGACTGGCAAGCGTGTTGATGTGCTGTTTTGCTCGATAATTTGACAGGTTTCGTTTCAATATCTATGAAGAACGCAACTTGACACTGAATAGGCCTTCCTATATACTTGAGCCAGTATTATTACCTGGTTTGGAAGGCCTGGAAGAGGCGCTTTGTGTTCTCTGACGGGAGGTTTATTTATCTTGGACAAGTTATTCATAACAGGCGGCGTCCAGATGAGGGGCACCATCAGGGCAAGCGGCAGTAAAAACGGCACACTGGCTATTCTCGCTGCCACTCTGCTTGCAAAGGGACAAACTATTCTAAAGAATGTCCCAAGAATTGGCGATATCTATACTATGGTTGACATGCTCCGCGCTCTGGGCGCGGACTGTTATATAAACGGTGAGAACGTAATTACTATTGATGCCACTGAGCTTAGATCCTCAGAGGCTCCTTATGACCTGGTGAAGAAGATGAGAGCATCTTTCACGGTGCTTGGGCCGCTTCTTGCCAGAATGGGCTACGCTAAAGTAGCCATGCCAGGCGGGTGCGATATCGGTGCGCGTCCGATTGACTTCCATGTAAAAGGTATCCAGGCGCTTGGCGCACATGTAGAGACCGGCCACGGATATGTTGAAGCTGAAGCTGACAAGTTGACAGGTTCAGAAATATATCTGGACTTCCCAAGTGCAGGTGCAACCCAGCATATAATGACTGCTGCATGCCTTGCAGAAGGTGTTACTGTAATCCAGAATGCGGCTATGGAACCTGAGATAGTCGATCTGGCTGACTACCTGACTGCAATGGGCGCTAAAATCGAAGGCGCTGGGACGACCACTGTCCGAGTTGAAGGCGTCAAGGAACTCATTGCGGTAGAACATTCGGTGATCCCTGACAGAATGGAAGCCGGAACCTATGCGGTTGCAGCAGCTATGACTCAGGGTGATGTTAGAATAGAAAGTGCGGCGCCAAAGCATATGGAACCGTTCCTCTTGAAGCTTAGAGAGACCGGCGCTGTCGTCACAACGGGAGAAGACTGGGTCAGAGTCCGGGCTAATTCCAGACCTCTGGCAACGGATGTCGTTACTATGCCTCATCCAGGATTCCCGACAGACATGCAGCAGCCGTTTGTAGCATTGCTTTCTCTTGCTCAGGGAACTTCTATCGTGACAGAGAATGTCTACGAGCGCAGGTTCAGGTATGTAAGCGAACTTCAGAGAATGGGCGCAGACATCAAGCAGGATGGCCGCACGGCTGTTGTCAAAGGTGTTGAAAAGCTTTCCGGAGCTCCTGTTACTGCCACAGATTTAAGAGCCGGAGCCGCTTTGGTAGTTGCCGCATTGGCTGCAGAAGGGGACTCTGAAATCTCAGGTATCGAGCATATAGACCGTGGCTATGAAGGCCTGGTAGACAAACTGATAACTCTCGGTGCGCAGGTAATTCGCGCCGATTCTGAAAGAAAGGGAAGTGCTCTGTGTTCAGTCTAGTCCCGGAACTTGGGATTGATCTGGGAACTGCTAATATTGTCGTTTTTCTTAAAGGCAAAGGAATAGTCCTCCGCGAACCGAGTGTGGTTGCCATGTCCACGGTAACCAAAAAAGTCCTCGCTGTTGGTGAGGAAGCTCGCTTGATGATAGGCCGTACCCCAGGTAACATCATTGCTATCCGCCCAATGAGTGAGGGCGTAATCGCCGATTACACCACTACGCAGAAGATGCTCGAATACCTTATTGGCAAAGTATGCGGTCGGAAGCGCATGTTCAAGCCTAAGGTGCTTGTGTGCGTACCGTCCGGGGTGACGAGTGTCGAAAAGCGCGCAGTCATTCAAGCCGCCAGAAGCGCCGGGGCAGGGGAGGCTTATCCCATAGAAGAACCTATGGCTGCAGCCATCGGGGCAGGACTCCCTATATCGACTCCTGGCGGGAATATGGTAGTTGATATCGGTGGAGGAACGACGGATATTGCCGTTATTTCACTTGGTGGAATAGTCGTTTCGCGGTCAATCAGGCTTGGCAGCAACAAGATGGACGAAGTCATCGCCAGACATGTTAAGAATAAGTATAACCTGATGATAGGTGAGCGGACGGCAGAGGAAATCAAAGTCAAAATAGGTTCAGCCTATCCGCTGCAGACGGAGATGACGCTTGAGGTCAGAGGCCGGGATATGGTTGCCGGACTGCCTAAGACCGTTGAAGTAACATCAGAAGAAATCAGGGTCGCGCTCTCTGAGCCAGTGAGCATGATTATTGACCGGGTGAAGCATGTACTGGAGTTGACCCCACCGGAGTTGTCATCGGACATAATAGAACGGGGCATGATGCTTACAGGTGGCGGAGCGCTGCTGCGCGGTCTGGACAGACTGCTTGCGATAGAGACCAATATACCAATACATATAGCTGAGGACCCGCTTTCATGCGTGGCGCTTGGCACGGGCAAGGGACTCGATGGGTATGATGAGATACGTGATAACTTCACGTTGACCGGAGTCGAGTAACCTTTGGTATGAAATATCTGCTGTTGGTGGTTGGAATAATCGGGATTGGCGCGTTGTGTTTCGCTGCAGGCGAAAAAGTTGGCATCGCGCGATTTTCTGATGTACCTGCTGACCATTGGGCAGCCGATGCAGTTACCGAACTTGCTGATCAGGGCGTTCTTCAAGGCTATCCAGATGGAACATTCAATGGAGAACGGGCTGTAACCCGGTATGAACTTGCGGTAACGCTTGCGCGGTTTGCAGAGTTTATGAATGCGGGTAGAAATCCATTAGTTCAGCCTGATAGCACAAAGTCCGGATCGATTATACCGGAGGAGTGTCCATCTTGGGCACAGGACTCCGTCTTATTTTTATCGGAGAACTCAATATTGCCAGTGGATTCTCCGATAATAACGGACGGTAAGAAGTTTGCGACTGGTGAGGACGTCGCTCAGTCGCTTTCATCATTGGCAGCACGGTTCATAGAGCTGGAAGTTGCCGATCCCGGGCCTGAGGATATTGAATAGTGTTTCCTGGCCTGACTGAAGGAATCGGGAAGATGGCAATTACAACATCTCAGACAACTGAAGAGGTTGTGGTCAAGGTTATAGGGGATCTGGACCTTACGACTGTTGGTGAATTTCAAGCAGTTGTTGATAAGGCGTTGGATGCCAAAGATAACCGACGGCTGGTTATTGACCTGAGAGAGACGGATTACATCGATTCGGCAGGTTTGGAACAGCTTTTGGTCGTGAACCGGAAGTTGATACCAAAAGGCGACCGCATTCTTGTGCGAGTTGAGCCTGGTAAACAGCCGCAGTCGGTGCTTTCCATAACCGGATTTGGCGCCGTAATGGATATCGAACCTCTGCCGGGAACTTAGTGATAACTAAAACTCGATTTATGTTTATATAATAAGAAGACCGACCATATAAAGGCCGGTCTTTTAGTTTATTTCATCTCAGCAAATACTTCTTTTGCCGCTGCCAGCGTAGAGTCTGTATCATCGGCGCTGTGAGCAGTTGATACAAATGCTGCCTCAAACTGCGATGGTGCAAAGTAGAACCCCCGTTCCAGCATCCCGTTGAAAAATGCTGCATAGCGCGATGTATTCGATTTCTTAGCTGATGCGTAGTCCGTTACATCAGAAGATGTAAAGAAAATGGTAGACATCGAACCTATCTGATTGCCATGCGTCTGGACACCAGCAGATGCTGCTGCATCGAGCAGTCCAAGAGCCAGTCTTTTGCCTTTTTCCTCAAGCTGTTCATAGACGCCAGGTTCCTTCAGCATTTTGAGTGTTTCAATGCCTGCTGCAACGGCAAGAGGATTGCCGGAGAGCGTTCCGGCCTGATACACAGGTCCTGACGGGGCTACAAACTCCATAATATCTTTTCTGCCGCCGTAAGCGCCCATCGGAAGCCCACCGCCTATGATTTTACCCATCGTAGTCAGGTCTGGAATAACTCCCAGCCGTTCCTGCGCTCCACCATAAGCGAGCCTGAAGCCTGTAATGACTTCATCGAAGATAAGCACGATGCCGTTGTCATCCGCAATCTGCCGTAGAGCTTCCAAAAACCCCTGTTTCGGCAATACTACGCCCATATTTCCTGCTACAGGCTCTACTATGATGCACGCTGTATTTTTACTATGAAGTGCAACGGCTGCACGGACTGCTTCTATGTTGTTATAGGGGACTGTTATGGTATCTATGGTCAGATTAGGAGGCACACCAGCGCTGTCCGGCATACCGAGAGTGGCAATACCTGATCCGGCTTTTGCTAAGAGGCTGTCGCTGTGACCGTGATAGCAGCCTTCGAATTTGATGATCTTATCGCGCCTGGTAAACCCTCGCGCAAGTCTGATGGCGCTCATTACGGCTTCTGTGCCGGAACTGACCAGCCTGACCATCTCGACTGACGGGACAGCATCTACAATCATTTCTGCTAGCGTCACCTCAGCGGCAGTTGCGGCTCCAAACGTGGTCCCGGTCTCTGCAGCAGCTTTGATTGCGGTGACAATCCGGGGATGAGCGTGCCCGAAGATGAGCGGCCCCCATGAACAAACATAATCAACATACGAATTGCCGTCTTCGTCGACGATCCTCGAGCCATGACCTTCTTTTATAAAAGCAGGTTGGCTGCCAACGGACTTAAACGCGCGAACCGGGCTGTTAACCCCACCCGGAATGAGTTTCTCTGCTTTCTCGAATAGTATTTTTGAGTTTGATATATCCAATTGTTTCACCAGGGGCAAGTATAACAGCGCCCCGAAACCAGTGTCAAACGCAGGGAAGTTACGAGTGATGAGTGATGAGTAACGAGTAGGGGACTTGGCTCAAAATAACAAAGTAACGAACCGTTTCTACTTAACAGCCACTCATACCTCATACCCAAGATTCCGCATTCCGCACTCCGAACTCCGCATTTAAACGCTCTAAGTGGGGTATAATAGACTCATCTTTTAAAAGCTTTTGATTCTACCTGGAGGCATAAATTGATTGATTTGGATCAGGAGTTCTTCGAAATACAGCGTGCTGTGGCGCATCTTGACCTTGGGCTGAAGGCTTATCGGGCTGCAACGCAGGATCAGATAGATGCATCCCGGCTTCTTGAATCCATCAAAACCGAACTCGATAAGCTGGTTGAGAGCGCTCAAGCTGCACGAGATAAGGTCCATTCCAGCCTGAGCGAACCGATAAAGGCTGAAGGATAAACAGACTGCGATGCAAATAATCGCTGTGAGCGATATGCACGGCGATCTCAGAACCGTCAAAGAACTGGTATCGAAATTCAACCCGGATATGCTGCTTTGCTGTGGCGACTGGGGTAATCCAGGTGAAGTCCACAGTGATGATATCTCGTGGCTTGTCCAGCAGACTCATGTGCTGACGGTATTCGGCAATCATGATGACATCTCTCTGCTTTCCAGCCTTCATAACCGGGATGGTTCGCCGATTCTGCTCCAAAACGGCGAGGTCAGGCAGGCAGGTCAGATAACGATTACCGGGATCAACGGTATATGGGCCAAATCTCATCGCCAGCCCTGGTATATAACTGATGAGGAAGTTGTGGATGCTGCCGAAAAAGCGGGACATACAGATATTTTCATCACCCACGGATGTGCCATAGGGCTTGCAGACCTGTTCCCCTGGGGCAGACGCGGCGGACAGAGGTGTTTTCTGGATGCTTTCAAGTTAATCCAGCCAAATGTGTACATCTGTGGACACCTGCACGTCCAGCAAATCAAACAACTAAAGGATGGCCGCACGGCAGCAAATGTTGGCAATACTGCTCAAGGTGAATACCTGTCAATCGAGACCAATTCCGGGCATTGGACAGTTAAGGTAAGGAAGTTGGGGGAAGAAGAGTGAAAAACACTCATCTCCCCTTATTATTCGGAGTTAAAACATTCTTGGAGACCAACTAAGGTTAAACATATAACCGTCTCTGCTAGCTCCAGAGTTGTTGCGTATGTAGCCAGCTGCTAATTCCAAGTTGTTCCTAAGGTGTATTACTAATCCGATGCTGGCAGCGTTTTCATCTCCTGCTGTGTAATCAGCTTGTAGAGTCAAGTGTTTGCTGAGGCTTCTATCGTAGCCTAACATCGGCCTGATATGGTCTTCTGTGTCGATAAATCCCGCATGGAGTCTTCCGAGTCCCATTGGAATACAACCAACGATATACGGTTGAGAATCTTCTCCGCTTCGGATGTTTTGTATGCCCAATGCAACAATTGGTGTACCTTCATGCCATGCTATAGCCGATTTTATATTCCACACACCAATAGAGGTCCCATTGTCCATTACATCGTAACCTATCTCGATTCCGCTTAACAACCCAAACTGCAGTTGAAAAGCAGTCTCTGTATTATCTGCATCGGGTTTGGAACATGCTATACACTTAGATGCTATGCCCCGATCGAGCACATCAGCAGTCGGGATAATCAGAAGTCCCGAAGGAGCCGCACATACTGATGCAACTGTAAGCAGAAACACGATCAAATTGATTTTGATGTACAACACAATTATCCCCCTTAGTGTTATATTCACATTGCATGACAGTAAGTATCAGTATCAGACCTTAGGGACTACATATATCTATGATTCCCTTCAATGAGATACCATATACCTACCATGCATAATGTTAGATCGTGGTACTAATTCTACACTTCGTGCTACTAATCCTGCTTTATTTAAGGAAAATATTAGTGTAGGCAAAAAATAAAAACGCACCGACAGAGTAATCCATCGGTGCGTTGTGGAATCGGTCTTAAGAAGTCTTATTCGCCGTTGTCGCTGCCTGCAGCCTGGAGCCGGTCGGCCTGGTCTGCGCTTATCAGGTGATCTATCATCTCCTGTATGTCGCCATCCATGTAAGTGTCCAACCGGTAGAGGCTGAAGTTGACCCGGTGGTCGGTGACTCGGCCCTGCGGGAAGTTATATGTCCTGCTTTTGTCGCTTCTATCACCGGAGCGGACCATAAGCCTTCTGGCAGAGGTTTCCTTTTCCTGCTGAAGCTGCCGTTCACGCTCAAGCAGGTGAGAGCGGAGCATCATCATCGCCCGTTCTTTGTTCTGCAGTTGAGAACGCTCATCCTGGCACTGCACCACAATACCTGTAGGCTTGTGAGTGATTCTGACAGCGGTTTCGTTCTTCTGAACGTTCTGACCGCCTGCACTCGATGACCTGTAGGTGTCTATCTCAAGGTCATCCGGATTGATTTGAACGTCTATCTCTTCTGCTTCAGGCATAACAGCGACCGTAGCAGCAGATGTGTGTATGCGCCCGCTGGATTCTGTCGCAGGCACTCGCTGGACTCGATGCACGCCCGATTCAAACTTGAGTGCGCTGTAAGCGCCGCGGCCTTTGATTAGGAGCACTGCCTCTTTGTAACCGCCTATACCGTTAGTTGTGGCAGACAGCAGTTCAGCCGACCAACCGCGCCGTTCTGCATAACGCTCATACATTCTCAAAAGGTCGCCTGCAAAGAGTGCGGCTTCGTCACCGCCTGTTCCGGCTCGGATCTCCATAATAACATTCTTCTCGTCATTCGGGTCCTTCGGCAGGAGCATGACTTTCAACTCCTGCTCTAGTCCGGGCAGTTGCTCTTTGAGGTCATCCAGCTCAGATTGCGCCAGACGCCGCATTTCGTCATCGAGCGGCTCGCCCAGCAGTTCTTCCGTATCGCGGATTTGCTTTCGAATATTTTTATATTCTCTATATTTAGCTACTATCTCGGACAAGTCGGAATGCGCCTTGGCAATGCGTTGATATTCACGAGGGTCGGATGTAACATCCGGCTCGCTCAACTTAACGCCAAGGTCATCGTACCTGTCTTCAACTTCCTGTAGTTTCTCAAACATTTTAACCTATGAATAACGAGCTGCGAGCGGATATGAATCTGTCGGACATCAGGTTGTTTCCACCTGCTGTTCGCTGCTCGTTTCAGCCTCCTCCTCTGCCTGACGCACGCTTTGGAACGATACAAGAGCCACCTCTACCATCTCATCCGTTGGTTCCTGCGTTGTGACCCGCTGCAAGAGAAGCCCAGGAGTGAGGATAAGCCTCATTAACGTCGAGTTCTTCCTGCTGCCTGCGAATTTGATTACTTCATAAGCTATGGCAGCCACAACCGGCAAAAGCGGGAGTTTGTAGGCAAACCTCTGCCATGTTCCTTCCCAGGGCAATGCTGAGAACACAACAATGCTTACCAGGATGACAACAAGCAGAAAACTTGTTCCGCATCTCACATGGACCGTCGTGTGTTTTTGAATATTCTCGACGGTCATCTCCTCACCGGCTTCGAACGCATTTATAACCTTATGCTCCGCACCATGATACTGATAGACACGGTGGATTTCCTTCCATTTGGAGATGCCCCAAACATAGAGGAACAGGAACAGCATCTTGATGCCGCCCTCAGTCAGTCCCAGCCAGAACCTGTTTTCTGTAACGTTCCCAAGCATCAGCCGTGTCAGATGTATTGGTGCAAGGACAAAGACCACGAGCGCGATTGCAAAAGCTACCAGAACCGTTGCGCTAATTGCCAGGTCGTTGACCCTGGACTTACCGGCAGATTGAGGCATGTTATTCCCCTGACTGCTCATTCTTTCTCCTTGGTTCTGGCAGCCTGTTCGTCTTCCATTGCGATATTTGCGGCCCACATGAGAGATTTCATACCTAATACCATTGTGTCGATGAGCGCAAGTGCTCCTCTCAGAAATGGTTTATTCAACCATTTGAGTTTTCCGAGGATTCCTTTCTCAACAGGCTCGACTGTTACTACAATCTCTCCGTTGGCCCTGCGGCAGGCAACTGCGAAGTGGTTTTTACCTCGCATCATAACGCCTTCTATGACTGCCTGACCGCCGTATTGATGGACTTTTGTGCATTCGTCTGCCACTGTTTCTTCCTGTCTCGGCAAAACAAAAAGGAAGCGCGTTATCCGGTAATACCGAATAAACCAGCCGCTTCCCTGAGTATAGAAACCGAAGTCAGTTAAGACTCTTCTTTTTTGGGTTTCAAGCCATACTTCTGCATGAACTTTTCTACGCGTCCTTCGGTATCAATGATTTTCTGCTTACCAGTGAAGAACGGGTGGCACGCAGAGCAGATCTCAACCTTTATCTCAGGACTGGTAGACCTGGTCATGAACGTATTTCCACACGCGCACGTCACTTTTGTTTCTTTATACTCAGGATGAATCCCGGGTTTCATCATTCACCATCCTAAAACGTGACTTACCGCCCAAACCCGCCTTTGCGAGCTGGACGGCTACGATTGATTATACCATATTATGGACGGCTAAGCAAGCAATTTTGGCAGACAGGTGTTTATATGTTTGAAGACTTATACAGACTTATAATTTAACTGAGAATCTATAGCAATTGCTTTACTGTCTTTCCCATCTGAAGACTACAATCGCTGCATCATCTCGCAAATGTCCGTTTGCATGTGCTCTTGCTGCTTCAAGCAACCCTTTGGCAATCTCTTCGATTGGCAGCTCTGCTGGCACTGTTTCCAGATACGAATGAACTCTTTCAATCCCGAACAAATCATTGCTGTCAGGCCTTGCTTCTGTAATGCCATCCGTTATCATGATTATTGTATCACCCTTCTGCAGCCTGCGGCTTCGTTCTGGATAGTCATAACCTGGCAGCACGCCAAGTGCACGGCCGCTTACAACCAATTCCTCAATAGTCCCCGTGGATGTTTTCAACAGTGTTGTCTCATGACCGCCATTTGCATAAGAAATCAATCCTACTTCAGTGTCCACTACTGCAAAAAATGCTGTCAACAGCTCTATCTCGCCGTTTTCGTCTCTGGAGAGAGCATTATTGGCTAAAGACATTACTTTTGATGGCCTCGGGTCGAGGTACGCATAGCTCCGTATGGAATGCCTCACTGCTGCCACTCTAATCGCGGCATTCAAGCCCTTTCCTGCTACATCACCAATCAGTATTCCTATTTTATTGTCGCCAAGGTCAAAGATATCGTAGAAGTCTCCGCCTACTTCTGCTTCACCGAATGCAGGCTCATATATTACGGCAGCATTGCAGCATTCCAGTTTTGGCGTGTTTTTTGGTATCAGCGCTTTTTGAAGCGTATCTGCAATCCTGCGCTCACGATCCAGCAGTTGCTCCCTCTGTTGCTCTGTCTGCTTACGGTCGGTGATATCTTCAATAAGCCCCACAATCTGAAATGGCCTACCGTTTATATCCCGCCGAAGTGATGTGCTGATTTGTACCCAGATGACCTTTCCATCTTTACGGAGATAACGTCTCTCAATAAATAAGGCTGGTTTCTTACCTTCAAGCAGGTCGTAAAATGCTTCCCGGTTGCTGGGCTGATCATCGTCATAAGTCAAGCTTTGAAACGTGAGATTGCTATTTACCAGTTCATCATAACTATAACCAGTAATTCGACTGAAAGCAGCATTTACATGAATAAACCTCCCCTTGAGGTCTGCAAGCACCATTCCGATTGGCGCGAAAGCGAAAGCTTCCCGGAAGTTTTCCTCGTTCCTTCGGAGTTCCTCTTCCATCCTCTTTCTATCAGATATATCTATCATTGTAGATAACAGGCGTATTTTGCCGTGCATTTCTACAGGTTCAGCAGAGAACAACGCGGTCAGCGTCTTGCCAGACTTGGTGCGGAAGCGGAATTCCATGCTCTTGATACGAGTTAAATCCTGCAGTGCGCGTATCATCACATTCCTGTCTTCTGGCTTGTACCAGATATCCAGTTCAGTAGATGTCCGGCCTATGGCCTCCTCTTTTGTGTAGCCGAATACTTCCGTAAACGCTTCGTTAACATCGATATACTGCCCGTCTTCAGCCCTGGTGATTATCATTACCTGAGGACTGGACTGAAACGCTTTGGAGTAGATTTCTTCAGACTCTTTTAGTGCGGCTTCTGCTTCTTTTCGTGCTGTTATATCAGTGGAAATACAGGCGATGGCATAGATTTCGCCTTCTTCATCTACTAAAGGGAACTTTTGTGAGAGGAATATCCGCGTCCGTCCATCTTGAGGGAAACTCTCTTCAATTTCAATGGCACTTACGGATTCGATTACCTGCTTGTCATTGGCCGCATACTGTTCAGCGGCCTCTTTTGGGTAGATGTCGTAAAATGTCTTTCCGATGAGTTCTTCTTTTGGTATTTGGAGGAGTTCGGAGAGCGCTTTATTGGCTATCAATATTCGCCCGGACAGGTCTTTGATATAAATAACGGATGGGCTGTTGTCAACTACGGCCTGGAGTTGTTTCAACCTTTGCTCGGCCATTAAAATTCGTGCGGGAAAGTCCGAATCAGGGTCAATAATAATCCTGTCGTAACTGCGCTTGCTCAGACGGTCCAATGCCTCATCGAAAGACGAAACTACCTCTACTGTAGAATCTGCTCCAATAAATGCACGAATTCCATCAGTTATCCCGGTCTTCGATACTACTAGAACACGCCTTACCTCATCCATACCGTTATAATTATATCATAAAAGACACTTAAGTTGGACATATGGCTTATATCTACAAACCATATCCATAAGAAGGCATATAATTATTATCAATTCTTACCACATAAGGCTGCCTGCTAATCCTGTTTAAGTGTAAATTGGTATGTCCACCAGGTCTTCACGTCCGCGCATTCTGAAAAATCGTCTCAGTTCCAGTAGCGCAAGGTCTTTTGCCTTAGCTTCAAGCATAACATCAAAAGACAGTCCGCCTACGGCATCAGCAAACAGGAGAAATTCCAGTGGATTGATATAATCTGCGTGTTGAGATAAGAGTGGAGGTTGGTATACGGACTCTTTTTTGCCTGTCAGGGGACTTTTGCGCTGTAGTTCTCGAAGCTCTGTCCTTGGAGAACTGAAATGGATTTTAGACATCACTCCATCAGGCCAGGTAGCGATACATGCCCGGAGCGCATCCTTCATACTGCGTTTCCCAGGGTTAAGCATGTAGTGCTGATAATCAAAAACGAGTCTGGAGCCGGTAGATTCGTGTATTTTGAGAATGTCGTCAACGGTGAACAGCCTTTCATCGTTCTCCACGACCATCCGCCTGCGTGCCGGTTCTCCAAGCAAGTGCCATCTGGTGATGAACCTGGCGATGCTGGAGTCTTTATTTTTGTACTCGCCTCCTACATGGGTAACAACCACGGCTTCTGGCCCCTGTTCCATAGCATCCAGCAGTTCAGCCTGCTGCATAAGGTCAGCAGCCGCCTTTTTTGCCACAGCCTCATCTTCCGCATTCAACACTACATACTGCGAGGGATGCAGGCTCAGCCTTATATCATGTTTTTCTGCCTGAGAACCAAGTTCTGCCAGTTCTTTCCGATATCTGTCTATCTGCCTGTGGAATTGCGGCATGTCAGGATGTGTGCCGTAAGGAACAAAATCTGAGCTGATGCGGTACATTCGGATGTTTTTACGTTTCAGGTAATCCAGAATATCGTATAACATCCGAATGCTAACGCCCAGGTCAGGCTCGTTTTGCCATTTGCGAGTGTCATGAGAAGGCAGCCCGCCATCTCCCAGCACTTTTACAGCAAACCCGTACCTCATATCCTTACTTTACACTTTTGGCTTTACTCTTTACACTTTTCTCCTTCTCTTTTTCTTCCTTCCACCAGCAAGTATACCGCCGGCAGCACTAAAAGAGTGAACAATGTGCTGGTAATAAGCCCGCCAATAAGCACGATGGCCAACGGTTTTTCTATCTCAGCGCCTTTTCCTGAGCTTAAGAGTATCGGCACGACGCCAAGCGCAGTGCTTGACACAGTCATCAGTTTTGGTCGGAGCCTGTTGATACTTGCCAGCCTGATTGCCTTCTCTTTAGTTTGGCCTTCTGAGATAAACTCCTTCGTCTGCGTCAACAGCACCAGGCTGTTCTGCACCGCAATCCCAAAGAGTGCTATGAAACCAACCGCAGAAGACACATTTATGGTTTCACCTGTCAGGAGAAGCGATGCGACTCCTCCAATAAACGCGCTCGGAACCGTTGCAAGTATCATCCCTGCCTGAACAGACGATGACAATGCCAGGAAAAGCAGCATAAAGACAACTGCCAGCGCTACAATAGTTGCAACAACTAGAGACCGCATCGCGCGCTGTTGGTTCTCATACTGACCTCCGAAGACCACGAAATAGTCCTGCGGAAGGTCCATCTTGCTGATGTCTTTTTTGATGTCCTCTACTACCCCAGCAAGGTCTCTGCCCTGGATATTTGCATCTACATTTATCCTTCGGCTCATAGCTTCCCGCCATATCACGTTCGGCCCTTCAGTAAGCACGACCTCAGCTACCTGAGAAAGCGGTATCTGAGTTCCTGAAGGCGTATCGATGAGAATATTCCCCAGCGCTTCAGGGTCGCTTCGGACATCATCAGCAAACCGGACATATACTCCATAACTGCGCTGGTCTTTCCATACCTGAGTAAGCTCCTCGCCGCCAACAGCAAGATGAAGCGCCTCAGCGATAGCAGCGACTGATATCCCATGCCTTGCTGCCGCCTGCCTGTCTATACGCACCTGCAGTTGCGGAATACCCGAAGCCTGGTTCAGCTTTACATCAGCCACTCCCGGTGTTTCTTTTACTATCTCCTCAAGCTCTTTGCCCTTTTCAGCCAACACATTGCTGTCAGGGCCGAACAACTTGACCTGAAGCGGGGCAGGGGTTCCTTCCAGGCTTTCATCTATCTTGTTCTGGAGCGGCTGGCTGAAAGCTGCTGCCACGCCAGGAATCTGTTCCACCTCATGCCGAACCTCTGCCAGAATCTCGTCTGAAGGTTTAGTGAGCTGGTGTTTGGGCTTCAGGATAACGAACATTTCTCCCAGATTGACCGGAAGAACGCAGCCTATTGCCCTCTCTGAGTGACCATTCCGCCTGATAACTGATTCAATGTTGGGATTCTTCAGGAAAATCTGCTCCACCTGCCGGGTAATCCGTTCGTTTTCCTCAAGAGATGTCTCAGGAGGCGTCGCTGTGGATACAAACCACGCCCCTTCATCCAGTTTGGGCATAAAATCTCTTCCAACGAACATAATCCCGATTCCAGCCGGAACTAAAAGCCCAATTGCAACCACTGCAACCAGCACCCTGTGCCTCAACGCACCTTCCAGGATAGGCGTATAAACAGCCTGAATCTGTTGAATGAGCCATGTTTCTCCCTCAGGATTCCGGTCGACCTTTGGATGCAGAAACCTGGTTGCAAGCACAGGAGTCAGCGTAAGCGAAATCAGCAGGGAAATGAACATAGCCGCGCCTACCGTAATAGCAAGCGGCTTGAACAAAAGCCCTTCTATCCCTCCCATCAGGAACAACGGCAGAAACACCGCTATAACGATAAGCGTAGCGAATGCAATCGGTTTGCCGACCTCTATTGCGGCTTTATGTGCTACCTGGTTTTTCCCGTTGGGCTGGTCAATTTTGTCCAGATTTCTGTAGAACCTGTGGTAGATGTTCTCGACCATAATAATAGACGCATCCACCATAATCCCAACAGCTATTGCAAGCCCACCAAGCGACATCGCATTCAGTCCTGCACCCAGTTGCTTCATCAAAATCCCTGCTATTATGACTGAAAGCGGGATTGTTATTGCTACGATAAATGTGCTGCGGAAATTTCCAAGGAAAAGAAGCAGGACAATCACCACAAGCACAGCTCCGACTAAAATCGCTCGTGTCACGCTTGATAGTGACTCATTTATAAGGTGCGTCTGGTCGTAATACTGGACAATCCTGACACCCTCAGGAAGAGTTGCCGTCATATCATCGATAGCATGCTCTATCCCTTCGACAACCTTTACCGTGTCAGCATTAGGCTGCTTTATAACGAGCGCGACAACAGCTTCCTTGCCGTCTTTATTGGCTATCCCTCGTCTTATGGCAGTGCTTTCCTCGACAGAAGCGATGTTCCAAAGATACACCGGCACGCCATTCTTTACAGCTACGACAGTATCTTTGATGTCCTCTACGGAATCGTATCTCCCGATGCCTCTCACAGTGTATTCAGTAGGACCTGTGCTGATGAAACCACCCGAAGCGTTCTCATTTCCAGCCTTTACGGCCTCTTCTACTTCCCCAAGGCTGATACCGTAGGCTTTCATCTGACGGGGATCCAGGTTCACCCGATACTGTCTGAGATAACCGCCCATATTGACTACATCAGCCACACCCGGAACAGTAAGCAGGTTATATCTAATCTGCCATTCTGCAATATCTCTCAACTCGATTGGCGATAGGTCGCCTTCCACGGCATACTCGAAAACCTCTGCCAGCCTGGTTGTTGCTGAACTGATTGTTGGAGGCTCCGTACCGGGAGGAAGTTGCGCTACTACCTGTCCCATCTTCTCTGTTACGAATTGCCTTGCCTGCCAGAACTCGGACTCTATATCGAACTCCACTACGACCGAAGACAGTCCTTGAGTAGTCTGAGATTTGATGCGTTTGACACCTGGCAGGCCGTTCATCGCAGATTCAAGCGGCCTGGTAATCATCATCTCAATCTCTTCCGGAGCCATTGCTTCGTTTTCAGTGACTATTGTAAACACCGGAATGGTAAGGTCTGGGTATACATTGCGCGGAAGCTGTTGGAATGACGAAAACCCGAAGACAACCGCCAACGCTACCAGCATCACCACCAGTGCTTTATGCCTGAAGGCCGTATTTATTATCCGTTCTATCAGGCTGTTGTGACTCTGGTCCATTGCAGCCTCCTAATGGTCATGTCCGCAGCCGGCTTCCAGCTTACCGGAACCCAGCGCTGATTTAAGTTGAAAATGGCCTTCAGTAACAACCATGTCTCCAGGGGCAAGTCCATCCAGGACTTCAACTTTGTCTCCGTGTGCAGGACCTAACTTTATCTCACGCTTATCATACTCACCGCAGACGCTTTTTCCTGCTGCCATGTCTTCCGGGCAATCATTACAGGCTATAAAGACTGTCTTCTTCCCGGTATCATCCAGCACAGCGTGTTTTGGGATTAACACAGCCCCATCCCGCTTGTCCAGGATGATGTTTATCGTCGCAAACATCTCCGGTTTCAATATGCCGTCCGGGTTTGATACTGAGCACCTTACCTTGGCAGTCCTTGAGTTGTTGTCGAGCACGTCGCTGATGTTCGTGACCCGTCCTGTGAAGACCTTATCCAAGTAGCTCTGGATTCGGATTTCTGCTGTCAGTCCTTTTCTAATCCTGGCAAGGTCTTTTTCGTAGACATCTGCTTCTACCCAGACATCGGAAAGGTCCATAATGGTAAAAATCACGCTCGATGGATCAACCATCTCGCCCAGGCTGACGTTTCGCTCGACTACCCGGCCTGATATTGGACTCTGGACCACTATAGTATCGCCTGACCCTGATGGAGATGCTCCCAGGACTCTGATTGTGTCTTCCGCTGCTTCAAGCTCGAGCTTTGCCTCTGTTACCTGTGCTTTGGCAGCCTGAAGTTCCTTCGTAGCAAGAAGATTGCTCTGTTGGACTTTTTCCTCACGCTCCAGATACTTCGCGGCGATCTCGACCTGGTTCTCAAGCTGCCCTATCTTAGCCTTGGTCTGAATAATCTTGGACTTAACCAACTCTACTTCCGCAGAATCTCGCTTGAACTCCGCTTCAGCAGATTCCAAATCCTGTTTGGAGACAATCTGGTCTTGATACAGCTCTTTGGCACGCTCCAACCTTGCCTTACACTGGGCCAGTTCACTTTCAGCCCTTACGAGTTCGCTCTGGTTCTGTGCAAGCTCGCTTCTGGCCTGTGCAAGTTCGCCTGATGCTGCCACGCTCTCTACTCGCGCTTCTTCGACAGGCCGCTTGGTGAACGCACCGAGTTCTGATAATGCCAACTGGCTTTTATACGCCTGTTCTGCAGCCCGAAGCTTTGCCGAAGCCTGCTTGTAGGCCGCTCTTGCCTGTGCAAGTTCCATGCTGGAGAGCGTCGCTAGCACCTGCCCTTTGCTTACCACATCTCCCACGCTGACTTTGACACTCTTTACCTTTCCTTCAATGCGCGGACCGATCTTGACCACGCTGTTGATATTCGGCCCGACTTTTCCTGTTGCCGTAATGACATCCCAGGACTCACCAGCAAGCACAGGTTCCAGCTTAATCCCGTTTAGGGCAGGTGATTCAGCCTCATGATCGTGATCATGTTCTTCATGATGGACAGTAGTCGGAGCCGACTTTGCCATCAAAGTGTTTGTTACTAAGTATGCAACGCCTGCTACGAGTATCGCTACTAGAGCTAAGGCGAGTGTTTTTCCTTTCACTTTACTTCCTCCCTGGTTGGCTGATAATTGGCCCCTGTGGCCCATTCCAACTCTGCTTCTGCTTTGGCGTAATCAGCCAGCGCAGTTATGTAATCTATCTTAACCTCTCTCAGAGTCCGCTGGGCTTCAAGAACCTCCAGATAACCTGTGGCACCTGCTTTGTAGCCCTTTTCAGCCATCTGAGCCAGTTGTTCAGACTGTGTAAGCACTCCTGCCTGATAATCTTGCACCGTTTCCAATGCTTCACGCACTGCTATTTGCGCCTTGGCAATATCCAATCTGACTCGGTTCTTCTCTGCTTCCAGACTCATCTGTTGAGATTTCACCAGCGCTTGAGCCTGGTTTGTTTGAGACTTTGCCGCACCCCAGTCAAAGAGTGGAATACCGATACTAAATCCAATTCCCGGGTCCTCGTCCAGACTTTCCATCTTTGCCTGCACAGCAAGATCAGGCCGTCTTTCAGCTTTGGACAGTTCCACTTCAGACCTGCGTGCTGCCAGCAGCGCTTCTTCTCGAACCACCTCCGGCCGGTTTGAAATTACTGGTTCGATGGAATCACTTTGAATATTCTCGACAGGATTGATGGCAAACTTGTCAGTTGCAGTGAAATCGGTAGATGGATCTCTTCCAAGCAGGATGTTCAAATCTGCCTTGCTTCTTGCCAGGTCTGCTTCAGCCTGCCGGAGTTCCTGTTTGGCTCGGCTGAGTTCCACATCAGCCTTGATTACCTGAGAACCGGGCGCAGTGCCGACATCGACCTGCCGCTTTGCTGCCGCAAGTAGAGATTCTACAAGTGCCATATTTTCCTGTGCCAGCAGTGCGATTTCCTGGGCCTGTACTACATCCCAGTAAGCGATTTTCACATCTCTGATCAGTTCAGAGCGTGAAACTGCTTCCGCCGCACGTTGGGCTTTATATTCGTTTTCCGCAATCTTTCCTCTTGCTTTTCGAGAACCATTTATCTCCAGTGGTTGAATCAGATGCAGTTCAACATCTGATCCATTTTCGCCTGTTAAGAATGGTTCGACGACAAATTCCGGGTTTGCCAGTGCTTTTGCGCCTTTGGCAGACATCCCAGCGGCTTCTACATCATATCCCGCTGCCGATATCGCCGGATTTCCTGCCAGTGCTGCCTTTACAGCCTCATCGAGTGATAATTCCTGTTGAGCATACAAGGCCGCAGGCAGACACTGTGCCAATATCAGGCACAGAACCAGTGTTCTGGGCATCATAAAGGGTATTTTCCTCCTGATTAGTCAGATTGGTGAAACGCTGTTGTACTGAGGCAACTGAGGCGTGTAATTATATGCCTCAAAGCCACAGATGACAGCGCAGTTAAAGGTCGACCTGACTAAGCCTGCTCAGGAGGACGAAAAATACTGAAGATTAGGTGAGGTTGGACTGAAGAATCGTTTAGCAGCACGACACCTTCAGCCTGGGGAAGATATGTAACAACAGTTTCAAAACTGACTAGCGTTGCAACGGCATGTCTGGGACACGCGCAAAGGCAGGCATCATCACAGCAGTGATGGTGATGACATCCCGGGTGTTCATCAGCCGCTATAGGCACCTGCCCAATCGCTGCAGACACTATTAAGAGCAGTATAAAATATTTGGTTATGCGTTTATTATCAAGTTTCAGCATAACATTCTCACTCTAGCACACAACCAACAATTCGTCTATACCAAAAATTCATCATGAGTGACGAGTGGCGAGTGATGAGGAGCTTTCCCCTTTACACTTTCCACGCTGGATGGTAGGATAACACTGTAGAGCTTAAGATATATTATATAGGAATGCGTGCAGGCTCTGTCGCAGATTTCCGGCGGGGCTTGCTTTGATTATGAGGCAAAAAGCCGTGAAAGAATTAACCGTAGAAGAGCAGTTTGAGCTGATAAAACGAGGGACTGTCGAGGTAGTTCCTGAAGAAGAACTGAAACAAAAACTGGCAAAGGCTAAAAAGGAAGGTATTCCACTCAGGATAAAGCTGGGGATAGACCCTACAGCGCCTGATATCCACCTTGGATTCGCTGTAGTGCTCCGAAAGCTTCGCCAGTTCCAGGATATGGGCCATGAGGTCGTTTTGATCGTTGGCGACTTCACTGCCGGGATAGGCGATCCTTCAGGCAGGTCAGAAACAAGACCGGTACTCTCCGCTGAACAGATTAGGGCAAATGCGGAAACATTTACGTCCCAGTTCTGGTTGATTCTCGACCGATCCAAGACCACGCTTACCTTTAACGGCGACTGGTTAGGCAAAATGACCTTCTATGATGTCATCAAAGAGACTTCCAGGGTCACGGTTGCAAGAGTGCTGGAGCGGGATGATTTTCAGAAACGGCTTGCGGAAGGCCGGCCTATAGGGCTGCACGAGCTTATGTATCCCATAGCTCAGGCGCTTGATTCGGTAGAGGTCAGGGCTGATGTCGAGATAGGCGGTACTGATCAAAGGTTCAACATTATGATGGGCAGAGACCTCCAGGAAGCCCACGGGCAGGAGGCACAGGTTGGGCTGTTTATGCCGCTTCTGCCGGGGCTGGACGGAGTTCAAAAAATGTCCAAGTCTCTTGGCAACTACATCGGCATTACAGAGCCTCCAAAGAACATGTTCGGCAAGGCTATGTCTATCCCAGATGAAGTCATGCTCCAGTATTTCGAACTTGCGACTAATCTGCCGAAGGAAGAAGTGGATCAGATAAAGAAGGGATTGGAAGAAGGAACGCTTCATCCAATGGATGCTAAAAAGCGTCTTGCCTATGAGATAACCAGACTGTATCATGACGAGGAGGCAGCAAAGCGGGAGAAAGAGGAGTTTGAGCGGGTTTTCAGCCAGAGAGAACTGCCTTCTGACATCCCGGATGCTGTTGTTCCTGGGTCGGAGTTATCCGACGGTAAAATCTGGGCGCCTAAGCTGCTTGTTGTAACCGGTATGGCCAAGTCCAACCGTGAGGCAAAAGGTCTCATCGAGCAGGGCGCTGTGACGATTGACGGTGAGCGTGTAGCGGACCCGAACAGTGATATCGAGGTCCAAACCGGCCAGATTCTAAAGGTCGGTAAGCTCAGGTTTGGCCGGCTGGTGTTAGGGGAATAGGCTAATTGCCTGTATGGCATCTGTTTAAGTAGTTTATGAAGGGAGAATAGATGCTCAGTTTTTGTGCCAGGGACATCATGACTCGCGATGTCATTACGATACGTAAGGGAGCATCGATAGAAGAGGCTCTCCGAGTTATGGCGGAGAATAAGATAGGCGGATTACCGGTAGTTGATGCAGATGGTAACATTGTGGGTGTGATTACCGAGACCGATGTGCTTCTTAAAGGTCAGTCGCCTGTCGAAGCTCCTAAGCTTGCTTTTTATGGCCCTTGGGTTCTGCCGGATGATGTAATAATGGAGCTGTATAAAAAATCACGCGGCTCCAAGGTGGAAGATGCGATGACTTCGCAGGTAATCGCATTTACAGAAGATTCCGCAGTAACAGATATCGCCAGGGCAATGATGGAACACAACATAAACCGTGTTCCGATAGTTGCTGGACGTAAAGTTACGGGTATTGTAAGCCGGAGTGATATTGTCAGAGCAATGGCCAGACTCATCAACGGCCCAATGCCTGATGAAGCAAAACCTGGAAAACGGAAAGCTATAGAACTGACTTAAGCCTTCATTCCAATAACCGTCTAACGTTTCAATACACTGACCGGGAACAAACCTCCCGGTCAGTTAGCATTTTTATAGCAAACTTCTCTGCCACAAAAACCATTACGCTCAATTCCAGTATCTACTTAGCAGCCAACTGTTAGCATAAATATCCCAAAAATATCTCTGCTTTTTCTGTACTTTTTGGTCGAGTCGTTGTCTTATAATTATGAACAATGAATTCTAAAACATCTCGAAACAAAGGCTAAAACCAGGAAATTAAAAAATGTCAGAACAAACTCAAACAACCATTTTTAATCTTAAAACCGTGAGTTCGTTCCAGAAAACAGCTAAGAAAACCTTGTATACAGTAGTAAACAAAGGGCAACGGTAGCTGATATTACCGAAGGTACAATATATATCAACAAGAGCCAGAAAGAGAACAAACTCAAGAAAGCTT
>JAKPFN010000111.1 GCA_029551395.1 Armatimonadota bacterium
ACTCTTGACTTAAGCGCCAGGCAGTAGTATAATAATCGGTGTCAAGAAACCGCGCCGCAGTGGCGGAATGGCAGACGCGCATGGTTCAGGACCATGTGTCCTTACGGACGTGGAGGTTCAACTCCTCTCTGCGGCACCAAACACTAAGAAACCCTTTAGGTAATCTAAGGGGTTTATTTTTGCACGTGACCTTGCGTGCTGTCTTGCGATTAAAACAGATTAGCCAATCGATTTTAACAAATATCCAATTATTTCAATAATATATGGAGGTAACTCCCAAGAAGATAGTTAATCATATAAACACATAACGGCGCACCGTACAGCAGTTCCGTCTCTGCGCCGCCTTATATCATACTAGACCTATATGGAGGCCCAAATGGAGATTAAGGCGAGGAAACTGTACGCACATACCCCTATCGCTGACGGCGATTGGCATCTTCTCGAACAGCATCTGACATCCGTAGCAACACTGACAGAAGAATTCACTTCAAAGTTTGGTGCAAATCACTTGGGTTATATTATTGGATTGCTTCACGACGCTGGAAAAGCTTCAGACCTTTTTCAGGATTACCTAATCTCTGCACACAACGCTGCTATACAGGGTTCAAAAGCTCCGCCTAGGTCTGTTGACCATAAATTGGCAGGTGTAAAACTTGCTTCAGAAATCTGGCAACCTATCGGATTCTGTCTACTTGGACATCATGGAGGTTTGCCTGATCTTACATCCATCAAAGCTCGGCTTGAACAATCTGCAAACAGAGATGATGTTGCTCAAGCCATAGAAAGATTCAAAACAATTTGCCCGAATTTGGATAAACAATCCATATCAGTTCCAAAACACGTAGAAAATCCTCTGACATGCGAGTTTTTGATCCGAATGTTGTTTTCTGCGTTGGTCGATGCAGACTATCTGGATACGGAATGCCATTGGGACAAACAAAGCTTTAGCATACGCCAATCAAGCTATGATCTACAAAATCTCTGGAACATCTTCGATAGAGAACAAACACGCATGATGAAAGAATCGCCTGAAACCCCAATCAATTCGATCAGGCAGGAGATCTACAAAGCATGCCTTGATGCAGCCGAAAGACCACGCGGAGTTTATAGGCTTTCTGTTCCAACAGGCGGTGGCAAAACCAGGTCCGGTATGGCATTTGCCCTCAAACACGCAATACATAATCGGATGGAACGTATCATTGTAGCAATTCCCTATACCAGCATCATCGACCAAAATGCTCAAGTATATCGCAGCATATTCGGTGAAGCAAATGTGCTCGAACATCATAGTGCAGTGGAGTTCAAAGATACTGAGGAGTATTCTGAAGCGGATCTCAAGATGAGACTTGCTTCAGAAAACTGGGATGCCCCAATCATTGTTACTACTACTGTGCAGCTATTTGAAAGCCTGTTTGCAAGAAAACCTTCCAGATGTAGAAAACTCCACAACATAGCAAACAGCGTTTTGATCTTGGATGAGGTGCAAACACTACCCACAGAACTTTTAGAAGCAATAATCGATGTCCTGAAAGAGTTGGTAGCAAATTACGGAGTGACAGTCGTTCTAAGCACTGCAACACAACCTGCTTTCTCTGGTAATAGCCCATATTTAAGCGGATTCACTCCTGAACCACTTGATATAGTACCCAATCCATCACATTACTTCGATGCATTAAAACGTGTGGAATACGAAATAGTCCAGGAACCATGGTCTTGGAAAAAAGTATCTGAATTAATCCAGCAAATGGATCAAGTTCTCTGCATAGTTAACTCCCGTAAGGACGCCATAACGTTATTTGACCT
>JAKPFN010000129.1 GCA_029551395.1 Armatimonadota bacterium
GACCATATAGCCAATCGTAGTGTGTCAAATGTATACTCCGGCTCTACCCAGACTCTCAGTTCCCAAGCCTCACCCCAACAACCGCAGGAATCTTTACGGTCTAGATCAGGATTCAACGGCGCCCGGTGGTCTTGGCTGTAAAGCGGTGGATTTCCTGGCCAGGCAGCTTTATATACCGCCACACGAGCCTGCGAACCTGTGCCTGCTGTATAGGACTTATCATTACTGTCCAGACCATCTATACTTGACGTTCTAGTGCCGCATAGTGCTAAAGGTCCAAAACCATCGAAACTAGAACTAGAGGCTCTAAAAATAATGCTCCAGTCTGTCTCACTAGCCACTGCTGTTGAGGAAATTACAGCGAGCAGTATGAAGAAGCAAATTACCCTAATCACTTTGTTTTCTCTCCTCGTAGTGAAGAGCCATCAGGGTCGCAAAAATACTGCTATGCGTAGTCCTGGCAAGCCCATACCTTGGTTATAACATCCAGGTTCTTACTGCATACCAATTAATAACAAGCCTGGTTCCTACCCTTCAATTTACCTACTAAATTCCTGACAGTCAATACCAATTTGAGGAAGACGAGGAGAACTGGAAAATATCTGAATAAAAAGAGGTTATATTTTTCCCCTTTTCATCTTTCTAAAATTTCATATTTTATATGCTGCGGTGCGAGCTTTTTGCGTCGCAGCCCCGTTATGAATCTTCCACTTGGCAGAGGGATCTCCTAATCCAATCCCTGGCCCATGACTCCTGACCTCTCGCCCCTATCCAGCTCAATGATTTCTCCTCGAGCTTCCGGTTCCAGCGCGCGGGAGTTCTCTATCACCCACTCGAACTGCTCTCTTGCCTCTTCTTTTCTGCCCAACCGGGCATAAGCCTTGCCAAGCACCAGGTGAGGCAATTCGGCATCAGGAGAGTTCTTGACCAGATTCTCGAGCAGTTCTACCGCCCGGTCCAGCTTCACTTCTTCTGCTACATAAAGCTCAGCCAGCTTCACTGCCAGCACTGGATTTTTAGGAATTGCCTTATGACCATCTTCCAGCGCTTTGATAGCCTCAGCAGTCCTCGGAGGATTAGCGATTAAATGGACCTGTGAAAGCCCAATATATGCCGCAGTAACCTTTGAATCATCTTTGATTGCGTTCTCGAACTCAACCTGAGCTTCATCCATCCGGCCCTCGTTAGCCAGCACGTTTGCCAGATTGATATGTGCGGAAGCAAAATTCGGCCTGAGCCTTAGCGCCTCCCGGAACTCTTCTATCGCTTCCAAGGTCAGCGCTCGTTCCGCATAGGCCGAACCAAGCCCGTTGTGAGCGTAAGCTACCTCTGGATGCCGGCGGATAATCTCCTGCCACAGTGTATAGTCCTCGCTCCAGACCTTGTTGCCTTTCCAGGTAATTCCAGTCATAGAAACAATCAGTGCCAGCAAAACCACCGCACAGACAGCGCTTGCAGGCCAGCCTATCCTGTCATAAGCCTTACGCCACAGCCACACACCCATCATCGCCGCTATTGCAGCCGCTCCGATAGACGGGATATACACCAAACGTTCTGCCATTGTAGTTCCTGGCATCTGGACGATATTCAACGCTGGCAACAGTGTCGCAAAGAACCAGCAGCCCGACCAGAACACTACAGGAGACCGCCGCCGGAACCATATAAGCACAACAATCATCAAAATAACCGCTGTCGATGAAGCGACAAACCTTAAATCCGCAGGAGATGCCACTGTAGAAGCTGCATAATACGGATCACACGATTCAGGGACAACCAGCATCTTGATATATCGGACAATATTCACCGGAGCGCCCATCAGCCTCTCAGCAAACGGCGCTGGGTCCGTCACAGGCGCTGTAGCCAACCCTGCCGACTTATTAATCACAATCTGCCTGAGAACCAGATAACCGGCTGTTACGGCTGCATGAGGAACTATCCAGAGCAGCCTTGTAGAGAATTTCCACCGCTTTTCAGCAGGTTTTTTCAGATAACCAGCAGCAAGCAGGAAGATCAGGCCGACTACTGCAACTTCTTTGGATAAAAGAGCCAAAGCAAGCGCCGCCGCAGACAGATATCGAAGCAGATTCTTGCCTGTATCGGCCCAGTAAACAAACAGAAGGACCGACAGCATCATAAACAGCCCGCAGAGCAGGTCAGTCCTGCCTGAGACCCACGCTACAGCCTCGCTGTGGACAGGATGCACGGCAAAAACCAATCCTGCTGCCGCTGCAACCAGCCTGTTGC
Source organism: Armatimonadota bacterium (assembly GCA_029551395.1). Lineage (GTDB taxonomy): Bacteria > Armatimonadota > UBA5829 > UBA5829 > DTLH01 > JAKPFN01. Next base: position 2,245 of record JAKPFN010000129.1, read on the forward strand.
CTGTCAACCGCCTCACCAGCAGGCACAGGACTATGCATGAAAGGGTGAAAATAATCAGGTTAGTCAGATGGAACCCGAATGGCCGGTCGATACCCCACTTGTAGGCATCCAGGCTGAAGGTCAGCCCGGGCAGAGGCCGGTAAAAATGGGATGAGACCAGGTTATCCGTAGACAAATACAGCCTTCCGAACCAGTATTTAAGCCCGAAGCCATCGAGAATATATGGATTGATGACTATAAGCTGCTTATCGTCCCAGGCAAACTGGTTGGAGAGCGAATTTGCAAAAGCCGCGATAGAAACTATGGCTGCAGCGATTATTTCAAGATTAGAGCGGCAAAATCTGACCAGAAATGGTGGTAACATAGCACCTCCGGCGCTGAATTCCCAACATAATAGAATTTCCTATATAGATGAACTTATTTATATAGATTCCTTATATAGCAGAACACCTTATGCAGGAAAATTCTATGTGTATCAGGCAAAAAAATTATACTTCCCCCACCTTCCCCGGTCAAATTTCTCCATTCACACTACGCATTTATATGCGTCGGCGCGCGCTTCTTGTGCCGATGTCCAGTTATGGGTCTCAATCATCACTCATCACTCATTACTCGTAACTCGTAACTCCCCTCCATTCCGCATTCCGCATTCCGCACTTTAATAACCTGGTAATATTACCTGATTTTTGATTTGCCACTTGACAACCAGTTTTAGCTCTGCTAGATTGACAAAGAAGGAAGAGAGCGGCAGCGAGGCCGTTAAAACCCTCGGCAAGCCGCCGATTTGAAATCTGGGAAGGGGAATCCTGAGCCACCGGGAAATCCCGCTGAGTGGCAACAATTGGGCGTAGACTTTACCATCAAAACAAGTCAAGTCCTGCATTTCCTTAAAGATTCCCATCTCATCACTGGTAAGATTACCAGATTTCCAATTTGAGGGTTGACAATTGCCCAATTGCCGGATATACTTCGGTTACTACAAAGCAAGCAAGGTGGGGTGCCTAATTGCCCGATCTTCAGGCTGCATTTCACTAGAGCTTCAAAACGAGAGTTCGCGGAGGTTTAACGAACTAGCGTATCACCTTAATTTAGATCTACGTCTTGTGCTTATCCCCAAATAACTGTTTTTTGCGTCTATATGAGGATGTTTGGCACAGTTCTTGCACAATATCTTAGTGAAGCGGAAAGACGGTTACGGAAAGGGGGAAAACTTTTATGAGCACAAGAATAAGCGGCTACAAAGTCGCAAACACTCTAGAGAAGAGAGGAGGAGGTGAAAGAATGAAGAAGGTTATAGGAATTCTGTGTGTGATGGGGCTCCTGCTAGGAGTCGTCGGTGGTGCAGTAGCGAGTGAGACGGATTGGACGATGATCTTCAAGGCTCAGGCTGTTGGTGGAACCAACTCTGGCGCTGTGCTGCAGGCTGGCACCAAGACAGGTGCTGAAAATGGAAAAGATACAGGCGACGTTAGATCAACGTTCACCGCAACAACAGTTGCAAACGTTTCTTCTTATCAGCCGTCATGGGGTGATGTGCCACCGCTCTATACATGTGACAAGAGAGCACCGATGGCTGGCGTAGCTGGTGAGAAGCAGGTATGGGATCTTCGTGTATGGGCTATGCCTAGCTTCCCGACCACAGTCGACGGACTGCAGTTGTTATGGTACACACCCGCATCACAGCTCGTCCCTGGTACAATCGCTGGAACGGATATGATATACACTGTCGAGGTTATTTTGGACCCGACCGGCCAGAACTCTGGTTACAAATGGGTAGGAAAATCTGCCGACCTGGTAGCTGGATCTGCTACAAACCCGCTTGGGACCTTGACATGGACTGAGTTTCCGAAGCTGGCTGCTGGCGATGCCGTTACCGGTGGTATCAGTATCCGATTCACCGCTGAAGCAGTTCCTGAGCCGGGCAGCATGCTCGCACTCGGAAGCGGACTCGTTGGCCTCGTAGGCTTCGCACTCCGCCGCAGAAGGTAAACAGGAACCCTATCCCAGGGTAATTCGTCTAAATCCTGGGTACACCAGATTGCCGCCGGGTCGGAAACTCGGCCCGGCGGTTCTTTCAAAAAACAAAAAAGAGGCATAGACCTCGAAAATAATAAGAATAACACAATACATCCGGCATAAGCCGGAAGGAGAAGGAGGAGCGCCCATACCGCAGAAAACAAGCGGTTCCTTCAAAACCATACATCGACCCGCCGTGTCCGGCGAAACATCCAATGCACTTACCCCTTATTTAGCTTAAGTATTTCGCTCAAGGCAATTATTTAGAGATTTGCAAGATTTTGCCTGCCGGGACAGAATGCGGTGATACGATTACTGGTTGACAGGGTAAATAACGCAAGTTACACTGCAAACTGGATGCTCCTGGCAAGCAATTATAGGAGAGAGGGGGAGGTGACCATAATGAAATGTTCAATCGACTATTTAAGACTTCGGAAAGGAGGTGACACAATGAGATTAGTAACCATACTAGCGTTGATCTTACTCGCAAGTGCAGCCTTTGGTCAGTATTCAGAGGTTCTGTACCCAGGTCCTGGTGGTAGTATTGGTGAGAACTGGATCGCTCTTCGCGGTGTTCCGTTCGATCCTACTCCTGCTGTCATTTTTGGTGACGAGGCAAGAATCGATGACGGACGTCTTCAGAGACTCGATGCATCAACCCAGAACGTATATGGCTACCTGAGCTTTATGCCCGAGGAATTCGGTGGTATGCTGCTTGGTGACGGTTTCACCGTCCTGGTAGACAACGGCACTGGCTACACCATCAACTACGATGGCGCTCCGGATGGACTTCCGGATGGCGCTGGCCAGAAGACCGACATGTGGATCAGCCTGCCCGGTCAGACCGGTATGAACGGCGGTCAGCATTTCATCGGCCATCCGTTCGACCATGCTGTTCCATTCGTGAACGTGCTGGTGACAGACGGCACACGGACCATCCCGGTTATGAACGCCATAGCCGAAGGTTGGCTTGAGGGCTACTGGCCGTATCTTGACGGCCCGACCCAGAGTGTTCTTCAGGTAGACCCTGACGAGATCGTCGGTTCTCCTTACCTGGAGCCAGGACATATGTATGTCGTAAACACAATGAAGGCAAACTTGGCCCTCATCATCCCGCCAGCTCAGTAAATCGAGCTTTGGGAAACAAAACGCAAGTCAAGTAACAAGAAAGTATAAAGCAGAAAATCCGGCCACTACGAAAGTTATTGAGTGGGACTTGAGTCCCCTATAAATGGGGTGGCTGCCTAAGCAGCCACCCTCTTGTTTTACCTGATGAATCCAATTCTTTTGTCTCTAACCCAAAATTACACAGCAAAATACAGTAATTAAGTAAACAATTTTTGCGTTGAAGCAGTCTATCTATTAGAAGCTAATTTATTACCAGACGTGCTAGCTGGGAATAACTTACAAAACAGCAATCATACAATCTAAACTCGGTTTCCTGGACCGATTCCCCGAAACCGGATATTAATCAGACCCGGCCATTGACGCCGGATAATCGAGAAAGGCTGGTAACATGAAGAAACTACTTATCATAAGTTTTGCTGTTGTAATCGCACTTACTGCCACTGCGCTGGTGCTCGCTCAGTCCCCCGAGCCTCTCGGTATTACCAATAAGGCTCTTGGCGGAAGCGAATTGAACGAGTATACGCCGGGAGTCCACGGAGGTGTTGGGCTTAACAATATCGGCCTCCTGGTAAGGACCAGCGGACGTGTAACCTATGTAGATACAACCAACCAGTTCTTCTACATAGACGATGGTTCCGCCCTGCAGGACGGCTCGAAGAAGGCCGATAACAATCCAACTACCGGTGTCCGAGTCTCCTACAAAGACCTGGCGCCTGGTAATATGTTCAACCCTCCCTTGGTAGGCCAGTACGTAGCCATCACAGGTATCAGCAGCACGACACAAATCACCTTGGACGACCAAAGCACGAGGATTATCCCCACCCTCCGCCCAAGACGCCAAGACGATATGACTATTGAGCAGTATTAGGGGAAAGTTACGAGTTACGAGTGATGAGTTATGAATAGTAACACTTCCCTCCTCATCACTCATCACTCGAAACTCGTAACTCCCCCTCCATTCCGCACTCCGCATTTACCCTCGGGCTAGATTTGCAATTTAGCCCGGAAGAATAGCTAAGGGATTTGCAATCCCGGGCATTAATATTCAAACCATAATCCGAAATCACAGATTCCTCCTGAGGAATGGATTCATAACTGGACTTCGGCGCAAAAAGCATACGCCGACGCATAGTCCATCAAATCTTTATCCTCATCACTCATCACTCGAAACTCGTACTCCCCCTCCATTCCGCACTCCGCACTCCGCATTCCGCACTTGGATCAGTGTCCCACTAAATCCGACACCTTGACCAACTCATAGCCGTTTGCACGCAGCTTATCTATAATCCTCGGTAGGGCATCTACCGTCGGCCAGCTTCCGCAGTGCATCAGCACAATAGCCCCCGGCTCAGCCCGGTCCAGCACCCGTTTCTCGATCTCATCTGCCTTGATGCCCTTCTTGAACCCGTCCCAACTGTCCGCAGTCCAATAGATGCACCTGTAGCCTTCATCAGACGCCACTTGCAGCACTCTGGCATCTCGTCCGCCATACGGAGGTCTGAAGAACGGCTTAGTGCTGACACCTGCAACATCCTGGATTATAGCCTCTGTCTTACCAAGCTCCTGCCTGATCCGGTCATCGCTCAGATTCCTCAGATCAGGATGGGAATAAGTATGGTTGCCGATCTCATGCCCTGCAGAAACAATCTCCCTGGTCAACTGCTTGTTCTGCTCAACCCATTTGCCCGTCAAGAAGAACGTCGCATGAACGCCTTTCTGAGCCAATACAACCAGCAGTTCCGGTGTTGGCTTGGAGCTTGCTCCTGCATCGAACGTAAGCGCTATCTGCCCGCTGTCGACCGGCCCCTGCTTGAGTTCCATCACGAGCGTCCGACCATCGGCTGTTCCAACAAGCTTGTGACGCTCTTCCCCTACCCTATCATCAGGATCAGCAGGAGTGATCTCGACAGACGCAGATTCTTCCTCCTCAGGCAGCATTACCCGGTTCTCATCCGTCACAGGAGGCTCATCAGGCAATTCTGACGCGCTTTTCTGGGAATCCTCTGTAGTTGATGGAAGCCCATCTACGGAAGAGCCTGGCCTGCCGCGCTGCCCACAGGAACTGAGCAAAAATACGGCTGCAATACTGAGAATTATGATGATGGTTAAAAGAAGGATTCTGAACCCGCCGGCATCCGTGCCTTTGCGGGTCCTTTTATTTTGGAGCAATTTACTACCTCTTAGGCTTGGTAGCGGAAGGTGTCTCTTTGGCAATCCCCGGCTTGCTGACATTTCCCTTCAGCTTACCGTTCATAACCTCGACAGCCTTCGCAAGCTGGATGTCCCGCTTTTCGTCGCCGAACTCGATCAGCTCTTCACCTGGCTTCAATTCCGGCATCTCTATTGCTACATCCGGCTTTACGCCAACCTTGTTTATATCCCGTCCTTTGGGAGTCAGATACTTAGCAGTTGTGATTGCAATTGCAGACCCGTCTCTAAGCGCTGAGACCGTCTGCACCCGGGCCTTGCCGAAGGTGTCCGTGCCTACAATCGTGCCCTTGTTGTTATCCTGAATAGCGCCTGCAACTATTTCCGATGCACTGGCGCTGTGTTTATCAACAAGCACCACCAGCGGATAACGCTTGTGGTTGTGCTTGGACTTGTCTACATTGAGCGGCTCTCTGGCCCCGCTGCGGTCCTCGATGATTACTACCGGGCCGCTTTCTATAAACCTGCTTCCGATCTCGACAGCTACCTGCAGCAGACCACCAGGGTTCTCTCTAAGGTCCAGTATAAGACCTTTCAGGTTGTTTCGCTCAAGCTCGGTTAATGCTTTTTCAAACTGCTGGTCACTGTGTTCGTTGAACCCACGCAGCCTGATGTAACCAATGCCCTGGGACTTTGGTTCCAGCATCTTTGACTCAACCATCTGGAACTGGACAGTCTCACGAACTATGGTAATCTCTACCATTTTCTGTTCAGGGCCGCGAAGCAGCGAGAGCTTCACCTTGGTTCCCTCTTCACCCCTGATCTTCGTGACGACTTCATCTATATCCAGTCCGGCAATCGGTTTGTCGTCTACTTTGATGATGATATCTCCGGCCTTGACTCCAGCTTTCTCCGCAGGTCCGCCGTCTATCGGTTCCTGAATATAGATCTGCTGGTTCTTGTTGGCTCTCAGGTGCGCGCCTATACCAACGAAGTTGCCTTCGTTCTCTTCACGCATTTTTCTATACGAGTCAGGGTCAAGGAACCTGGTGTAAGGGTCGTTTAAGACCTGCAGCATACCTCGAATAGCATTGTAGGTAAGCTCTTTGTCATCGACCTTCTGCCCGGTGTAGGCATAATAGTTATCCCGAAGATTCCCAAGAACCTCATAATAGGTCTGCAAAACCGGAAGCTCATTGCCGTTGTTATCCGGTGTGCTAGCAAGCATCTCCAACCTGGCCGGAAGCCTGTGAAGCTGAGCAGAAAGCTCAGAAAGATCCCCGCGAGACGCGCTGACATCAGGAGCAATGAAGCCTACAAGGAAAGCAATTATTACAAGCACAGCAATCGGAATTGCATAGAATATTCTATCAACCATCCTGAACTAACCTCTTTCCTTTCCGGCTTTTGCTATCTCTATCGCCTTGGTCAACTGCGGGTCTTGCCCAGGCTTTGATTTATCCGCCTTCACAGCAACATCGGGAGCCAGTCCCTTGTTCAGGTAATCGACTCCCTTTGGAGTGAGATACTTGCCCGTAGTGATACTCACCGCAGAGCCATCTCTAAGCGTCATAAACGTCTGCTCGATATTGGTTCCGAATGTAGTCTCACCAACCAATTTTGCCGATGCACCGTCTCTCAGAGCTGCTGCCAGCACTTCAGAGACTCCGCATGTTCCACTGTTGACCAGTACAACTACGTTTCCTGTCCAGGGAGTTGTTTCAGCAGTCAGCGCCCGAAGAGTCCGCTGCTTGCCTTGAGGCAACTGCACCAGCGTCAGGGTCTTTCTTGGAATCAGATTGCTGGCGATGGCCTGCGCGCTTTCAACAGCACCACCGGGAGAATCACGAAGATCAATAACAATGCTCTTCAGCCCTGCCTTCTTGAATGCTGCAACAGCTTCATTAAACTTATCCTCGGCTGACTTTGTTATCAGGTTGATCCTGATATAGCCGGTGGCAGGCTGGATAATCGTATGAGTAACCGGTTCGACTGCAACATCAGCAGTTCCGACCTTTATCTTCAGAGGATCTTTCACACCAGCCCTGGTAACGGTGAGTGTGAATTCCTTTGTGTCACCTTCGCTGCCGGAAAGCATATCCATAGCTTTCTGGAAGTCGATCCCGTTTTTGATACGCTCATTTTCAGCCAGCAGGAACTTGCGCTGGTTTTCTTCGTCGATTTTTCCGTTGCGGATCTCTTTCAAGACCATTTCAGCTCGTTGGAACGGATCGTATGACAGGATAGACTTACCATCGATTGCGGTTATAATGTCACCTGGTCTAACACCCGCTTTCTGAGCCGGACCGCCTGGCAGAGCATTGACCACAACAAGCTTTTCTTCTGTAATTTCGCCTTCTTTTACCTGCTTGGCAAAGATCATAGCGCCTATCCCGTGGAACTTGCCGTTCTGGGCATCTTCAACAATCTTTGCCTGCTTGGGATCGTAAAATCTTGTAAGGGGATCACGAAGTGAGTCCAGCATGAGTTTAAGCGAACCGTATGTAAGGTCTCGCTCCTGATTTTTCTGGATTGGTTCTACATATTCATTGCGGAGATGCTGAAGAGCATCGTAGAACACTTCCAGCGGCCGCAGGTCTACATCAGACCGTCCGCCGACATCGGTTGCTGATGAAGGAGCATAAGCTGACAGTTGGCTCGGTAATCTCCTGTTTTGCTGTGCTGCCTGCGCAACTGGATCACGCTTGTCTACTATCTGCGACCTGGAGATAAATCCAGCTCCCATGGCCAGTATAATCAGACCGGCTAGAGCAAATTGCTTAACGCGCATATACGCCACTCTCTCAGGGATGCAGTTCCTTCCTGCTGCAGCCCGTGTTATATACAACAAGGACGCCTATTATGGCCGCAGATTCCTGAACCCATCCGGAATTTTGAAGTGATCTGAAGCAAATATGCGAAAGCAAAAAAAGACTTTCGCACCTTTTTGCATTATACCACAGGCTAACCCTCTGTCAAGAATGACAGCTAGTACCATTTTGAACACCATGTGGCAGCCAGACAGCCATAGATAGACTTAATCATTCATAATGGCGGGAGAAAACTCCTTAAAGACTACTCATCGTCGAGGCTCAGCAGGTCTCTCGTTCGTTTTAACACATCTGCCTGCTCGTTTTGTTTCTTTTGGAGTTTTTCCACCTCTTCCAGATCGATGTAGACCTTGCTTAGTCCTTCGATATCTGTTCTTGAAAAGTCCAACACGAGCCAGCCCTTATCGCTGGTCTTCCCTTGATAACTCGTAATGACCTGCATTTTCTCTTTTGGGAAAAGCATGGTTATCCTCCTCAATCAGCACTTGAATTTCAATCAATATTACGCTAGAAAGATCAGAGATAGCAAACAACATTACCACTTTCAAGCTCGATGGTTGTCTTGAGTGCATCCAAAACTAAAGAAAATTGCTGGAATGGTTGATCATGCAGCCATAATATCCGTCTAATAATCATGGTTATCAACCGAGGCTTATATACAAGACAACGAGGTGATAGGTATGCACGAGAAAATACTCGCAGCTTCAATATGCGCACTTACACTCCTCTCAGCATCTGCCATAGTAATGGATATCAAACAAGTGGGCCATAAAGCTCCGGCTGACCAGTGGCAGATGTCTTATGAAAGCGCAGCAGCATCGTCAGCATCAGTTACGGCAGCCGTGCCAACACCTGAAATGGCAGCAAAGAACCCCGTCATCCGTGCCATTGCCACAGTAGGGCCTGCTGTTGTAAACATAGATACTCTGGTTATGGAGCGTCCGAGTTTCGGTATTCCGGATGTATTCAGAGGGATTTTTGACGATGATCTTGTCTTTGGAGAACCTGTGCCGCGTCGAGGGCAAGGCTCAGGAGTCATTATAGACGGCAAAAAAGGTCTTATCCTGACCAATGAGCACGTTATCCACGATGTCATAGGCCGCAACGGTCAGATCAAAGTCAGCCTGCCCAACAAACAGACCTTTGACGGAAAACTGATCGGCGCTGATCAGATGAGCGACCTGGCGCTCGTCAAGATAGAAGGTAAAAATCTGCCGGAAGCAAAGCTGGCCAGTAATGACAACCTGGTTATAGGCTCTACTGCCATAGCAATCGGCAATCCGTTTGGGTTCCGCAACTCCGTAACAGTAGGAGTAATAAGCGCAACAGGCAGAACGCTCCAGGCATCGAATAAAACCAGCCTTGAGAACCTGATCCAAACGGATGCAGCTATCAACCCAGGCAACTCCGGCGGCCCGCTTTGTGATATAGACGGCAATGTAATCGGACTTAACACTGCTATAATTCCTTATGGTCAGGGAATGGGGTTTGCTATCTCAGTCGGCACTATAAAAAGTGTTGTAGACGAGTTAATCCAATACGGCCGCGTCAGACGGCCATGGACAGGTATGTATTACTATGACTTATCAGACCGGGCTGCAAGACACCTTGGCTTGGACAAGCCTGAGGGAGTGCTGGTTGCACAGGTAGTTAGAAACAGTCCGGCAGACAAAGCAGGAGTAGAACCTGGAGATGTAATCCTTGCTGTCAACGGAACACCTGTTTCAACATCGGAAGATATGTTGAGGTTCATGTTGAAGGCCAAAGTCGATCAGAGTATAAAGCTTACTATCTGGAGAAACAAGCAGAAGACTCAGATAACTGTTAAACTGGAAGAACCTCCAGCCCGGCTGCGGTAGTATTGAGTCTTAGCCACTAACCATTCAGAATCAATTTCTGAGACTACAGGATAAAAAACAAAGGGTCTGTCAGCTAAGACAGGCCCCCTTTGTAATTTATTTGGATTTCTATGGCGGAGCGAGTGGGATTCGAACCCACGAACGAGTTACCCCGTTACAGCATTTCCAGTGCTGCTCCTTCGACCAGCTCGGACATCGCTCCAAAGACTCCAAATTTTAACACATTAAAGAGCGCTGGTCAATGATTGTTTAAACGCTCGAATGCTTATATCTCAGTGACGAGTTGCGAGTGATGAGTGACGAGTAACTCCAATGGTCCGGCCCGTCTCGCGCCGGACCAGAGTTCTTACCCTCGGGCTAAATTTGCAATTTAGCCCGGAAGAACAACCAAGGGATTTGCAATCCCGATCATTGGTATTTTAGATGATCATTCGGAGGTGGGGCCTTTCGTGCTTTTCGTCCATTTTCGTGCCCTTCGTGTTTCAAATACTGAAGGATAAACATAGCATTAGTTCGAATAAATATCCCCAAATTATCCCCGTTTTTTCCGTACTTTTTGGCTGAGTTGTTGTCTTATAATTATGAACATTTAATTCTAAATCATCCTGAAATAGAGGCTAAAATCGATAAATGAAAATATGCCGGAACAAACTCAAGAATGCTTGACTTGGATAACGTAACAGATTTTCTGGTGCATCGGTTTGCCAGATATCTGGAGTGCGGCGGCTCGACGCCGCTTTGTTTTATGCCGACAGTAAAGCTATATAACATATTAAGATTAGATGTAATCGAAAAACAAAGCGGTCTCAAGCGACCGCACTCCAAACAACTGTTCCCATAAATATCCCAAAAATATCCTCACTTTTTCTGTACTTTTTGGCTGAGTTGTTGTCTTATAATTATGAACATAGATTCCAAAACACCTGAAACAGAGGCTAAAACTCAGAAATGAAAAAACGCCGGAACAAACTCAAACAGCCATTATTGAGCTTAAATTTGGGAGTTCGTTTCAGAAAACAGCTAAAAAAAACAGGCCGGAACAAACTCAAGAAAGCGTAACCTGGATAACGGAACAGAGAGTTGAGTTCCTTGATACAATGCTTTCCGCACGTGGACGTGCGGTAAATATTACCCGGCGCGAGGACGAGCCGGGCAATCGACAATTAATTGTATGAAGCATCAAAGGCCGGGATTGCAAATCCCTTGGCTATCTTCTCCGGGCTAAATTGCAAATTTAGCACGAGTGTGGGTGTAGCGCTCGAGTGTTGCCCGATTGTGCACTTTATTTAAGGAAAAAACTATCCAAATATACATCGGCTGTTTGCTAGACAGTTCTAAAACGCAGTGCTATTATGCATTTGGTCGCTGCTGCAGTAATATGTAAGCGTCGGAGAACGCAAGGCCAGCAGCACAATCAGGGGGTCTATCAGAGGTGAAAGGCAGGAAATCCGACCTCCAAGTCGTCAGGTCCGGGCGTGATATCACACTGACGAACGGGGTCATCCAGCTCAGACTCGTCTATCGTGACGGCGGGTTCGTGCAGGAGTTTTATGGCATTGACCGGCGAAACCAACCGTGCATGCTCCTTTCAACTATCCACCGCAACCTTATACCATTCACAGAGCATCGGCTTATGGCAGATCCGATGATATCTGGCCGCAGAAACCACCTGTTCGAGGTCAACCGGGACTCACTTCGGATGTCCCATTCGGATGCTCAAATAACCGAGTCTGACGATATGCTCCAGGCCAGATTGAGCGGGCACTGCGGTGAATATGATCTTGCAACAACCATCCAGCTCAGACCAGGATCGAAATTCGTTCATGTAACCATTGAAGCAGAGATAGCAGAATCACCACGGCCTCCGATAGTTGAGTATCTGATGGCTGCTTATGCGTTTCTACCGGATGAGATGTTAATCGACCGTTACAAAAAGCTGGATTACGCCTGGGCGCCATCTCTCAGGCCAGCGGACGATAACATAATCGGCGAGCGGTCGTTCAGATCTCCTGCTGCAGTAGTACAGTTGAAAAGGCTGGTGGCTGCAATCATACCCGATCCTAATGCAAAAAGAACGCTCCCTGTATGTTTGGACCTTGACCTGAAAAACGGCCTTGTTTCAGCGCCGCTATTGGCTTATGGGCTTTGCGATTCAGAACCAGACGGCTGTTTCTCCTACCATGACCGGTCTATGCTGCTTCATCCAAAGGATAGAAGACTGTCATTCAGCTTTTGGTTGTATTTGGACGCTGATGCAAGTCCATCGGGTGGTTTCTTGCCGATACAGCAGTTTATCTGGGAAAACTCCGCTGCAGCAAGAAAAACAGAGCCGGTGGTAGTCGATATCAAATCCAGCGGTGATAGTCTGGCAAGCGTTTACTATTCGAAATCGGCCTCTGGTCAATCATATGAAGATGTAATAGAAAATACTTTGGCAGATCAGATGCCATGCGGGTTATTTCGTTCTACCTGGCAATCCGGTCCACAGGAAGGCTACAGCGCCGTAGAAAGCGCGAAGTATGCCCAATGGCTGCTGGCTATTCACAGAGATACTGGAGCAGACCTTAGAATAATTGCTGCCGGAAGAGCTTTGGGAGATTTCCTTAAAAAACATCAGATGCCATTGGGGATTATCCCATCATTGTATGCTGAAGATTTGACTCCCTTACCGGAGGTTAAAGGCAGTGCCGAGACTGCTGTAATGGGCAGGTTTCTTGCAGATTTGGCAGAAGTGACAGGAAATAGATCATATCTTGCCTGCGCCTGTAAGGCAGCACGGTATTGTTGCGATCTGGTAGCCAAGAAACTATACTTTACCAGCAAATCACTCGACCAAAACGGCAAACTGATCCGGGATACGCATACAGAAATCTATCTGCAAAGCTGTGATGCTATGCGAACCATCGCAGACCTGTTGATAGCCGCCTATCGAGTGACCAAAGAAAACCGTTATCTAAAATCAGGGCTGGAATCATTGAACCAGATGTGCTGGTATCAGGACACATGGAACACTATCCAAGGTGTCTTCGCAGCAGGAAACGCTTCAGATGAAGAAGTCAACCACTCGCTTTTCGGCCATACACTGCTTGAGTATTACGAGGTAACTCATGTTCCTGAATATATGGAACGTGGATTGACAGCGATAAGAGCAGGATTATTATGTGGTGATCCCAAAGCGCCGGCTGTCCGTGCCTGGGCTGTAAAAAGATTCGGCTCGGCTTTAATCGATACCAAAAACCATACCGCGTTTACGCCTGGACTCTGCTCAGTGAGTGATCTAACTACAGGTCATGGCGTAATTGCTTTCAAATTGCAGAATGGGTTTACTAATGAGTCTCACAACCCTGTTACTGTAAAATTCTTTG
>JAKPFN010000135.1 GCA_029551395.1 Armatimonadota bacterium
CTTTAGCACTATGCGGCACTAGAACGTCAAGTATAGATGGTCTGGACAGAATGATAAGTCCTATACAACAGGCACAGGTTCACAGGCTCGTGTGGCGGTATATAAAGCTGCCTGGCCAGGAAATCCACCGCTTTACAGTCAAGATCACCGTGCGCTGTTGAATCCTGATCTAGACCGTAAAGATCCCTGTGGCTGTTGGGGTGAGGTTTGGGAGCTGAGAGTCTGGGTAGAGCCGGAGTATACATTTGACACACTACGATTGGCTATATGGTCGACTCCGTCATTGACGACACCAGAAAGCGCCTGTGGAATTCCGACTGCGTACGGACTTACCGTGGTCGATGACCCTACAGGAACATACTCAACTGATTCTCGCTGGTTTTTGAACTCTGGTCTTATAGGAACATCTACAGAGCCCTATATGTATATAGATTTTAGAAACCTAGGAGCGATTCGCCTGGCTGATAGTGATGTTCCTAGCAGGGCAATAAAGCTGCGATTTGGTGCGGGTTGCCTGGAAGTAGCGACTGGTGAATTTCCTGATCCGGTACCAGAACCCGGCAGTTTTGTTGTCTTAGGTAGTGGATTGATAGGTTTCGGGGGATATATTTTCCGAAAGAGGAAGTAGAGTTAAAGTCGAATAAGTCTATCAAAGGGCCGGATCGTCGATGTTATCTGCGGTCCGGTCTTTTTTATGCGCAGTAGATGTTTGTATGAAATCAGGTACGGTAATCTTTAATGCAGTAAGGAGGGGGATGGATGAGTGTTCGTAAACCGGCTGTGGCTGGGATGTTTTATGATGCGGACCCTGAAGACCTGAGAGAGAGCATAGATGCATGTTTTCTTGGGCCATACGGGCCTGGGAAGCTGCCTCTCGCGGCTCCAGTGGTTACTCGGGACATAGTAGGGCTTGTAGTGCCGCACGCGGGGTATCGGTTTTCAGGCTACGCGGCTGCCTCTGCCTACTACGAGCTTTCAGAAGACGGACTGCCGGATACGGCTGTGCTCATAGGGCCAAGTCATAGAGGAATAGGCTCGCCAGCGGCCATTATGACAAGCGGAACATGGCTCACACCACTCGGGGAGACGGAATTAGATTCGGAGACGGCTCGGTCGATACTTGCCGGAAGCAATCTTCTGAATGAGGATGAGCGGCCGCATCTGCCTGAGCACTCGCTGGAGGTCCAGGTGCCGTTTTTGCAGTATCTCAGCCCAAAGATAAAGATAATTCCTATTCTGTTTGCAATTGTTACATGGGAAGAAGCGAGGGTATATGCGGAAGAATTAGGTAGGGCAATTGCGTCGGCGCTCGAAGGTAAGAACGCCATTGTAATCGCCAGTACCGATCTCACGCACTATGAGCCGAAGTCCGAAGCTGCAAAAAAGGACCGGCAGGCGATATCAGCCATGGAAGCGCTGGACTACATAGGGCTGCTGGAAACGGTGGCAAACGTAGATATTACGATGTGCGGCGTTGTTCCAACGGCAGTGGCGCTGTCGGCCTGTGCGGCTATGGGTGGCAAACGGGCTGAACTGCTTACGTATTATTCATCGGGCGATATCATCGGGGATACAAGCCAGGTGGTAGGTTACGGCGCTCTCAAAGTGGTGAAAGGTATCGGCGAGGATTAGTTGCCCCAAAACTGGCTGGGGTGATGATATGAACATTTTAGATATAGTCCTTGTAATCCTGGTGGTCAGTGTTATGGCGCTCGAGACCAAGCGAGGGTTCGGCAGGGCGATATTTGACTTCGTCGGGCTTTTGATAGCAGTGAGGATTGTCGCGCTCATCGTGCCAAAGGTGACGGAATCAGCGCGTTTTGCATCGGATGCGCCTGCGAACGAGGCTATCTGGTATGCAATCCTGTTTGTATTAGTAGGCGGCATCCTATTGCTTTTAGGGAAAATGGCTTACGACTCGACGCTCATCAGCCTGGACTTGTTTGACCCGTTTTTAGGCGGAGTGCTTGGCTGTGGTGTGGCGGTTATAATCGGCCATGCGATAGTCAGAGGGCTTGCAATATCTACCAGTATGGCAAGCGGAGTTCCAGATATCCTTGCCAACTCAACTTTGGGGATGGAATTCTACCAGTTTGAGACTTATCACGAGGTTATAGAGTTTCTATCTTCTCTTGCTGCGTAAAGTATGAGCAGGCAGGTTTTATGAGCCTGCCTGCTCTCTGTATATCTACTTCTTAATCTCTGCGGATTGGGCCGTTGTGACCATTCGGATTTTATCTATCTTAAGGTCGGCCTCTGCAGAGATTTTTTCGTTCGGATTGGCATTCTTGGGAATAGTAACCTCGAATGTTGCTTCTGCTGATTTTTTGTATCCAGGCATTTTGACATCAGTATTGATTTCTTTTACAGTCCAGCCGCTGGGCAGGTTCAGCTTTACCTTGCCTTCTATGGTCTTATCTGTCCAGTTAGTCAGCTTGGCGGTAACTTTCACCTTACTGCCTGGTGTGAGCGGCCCGGATGGAGTTACGGTGAAGTCCATAGGGGTTATGACAGCCAGGGCAAGATGCCTGATTGTGTTGTCTCCGGCTACACGGACAACTTCTCCCCGGATGGTATGAACTGCCTCCGCAAGATGCAAAGCCGATTTTTCAAAGTCAGAAGGCCTCTGGAGGACGTAACTGCTCCCAGGCAGCTTGAGTGAATCACCCTTGGGGACCACTATGATGCCCGTAGTCCGCATGAGGTTGTCTCCTCTTTCGATGCTGGAAACCCAACTGGCTACTGCTTTCATTATCTCAAGGCAGGTTTTGTCTGTCTGGGTAGAGACTTTGGCAAAGCGTTTAGCGCCTTCAGATGCACTTGCCTTGAGTTTTGTGTAGTAGTCTCGATAATCCGGCGGGATAGCTGATGCTGCGAGAGAGATTTGTATACCTGCCTCCAGGTCTGATTTTTTTCTGGTGCCGACCAGCTTGCCGTCGATGTAAAGGTCGCATTCATCCGATGTAAGCCCTAGAATCCGCACAGTAATCTGCCGGGGTGTATCGAGTTGGGTGTTCACCAGCCCGAAGTAGTAGGTCTGGTCTGGGCCGCCGACAATCGGTTTGAATATTACGTCCTTTACATTGCCTTCCAGCTTGCCGGCTTTGAGCTTATCGTAATGGACGATGGCTACATCATTTGAGGCAGTGGTGTCAGCGGCGATTATCGGGCTGATAACCAGCAGTATCAGAAACAGGCTTAATGCTCTTGCCATAGAGATTATCCTCCGGGTGTTATAAAGCGGATATATATATTATCGGACTGATGACTGATAAAATTATTGCCGGTAGTTCTGCGGGTATTTCATTTGCAATTATACAGCAGAGGCAGTTTGAGGTCAAAAATACCAGGTGCGAGTGATGAGTGACGAGTGATGAGGGCGGTTTGAGTCGCGAAAAGGCGAAAGTTATTGTGGGAGAGATTATCGATAATCGAGATTTACGGTTAGGTTGGATAGAGTATCCAGGCCCGGTTAAAATCCCGGGCCTGGAAAGGTTGAATCAGATTACAGCATGGATTTTACTGCTGTAATGATGTCCTCTCTGGTTGGCACTACGGCGTCTTCTAAAGGTTCGCTCATCGGGATGGGGCAGTCTTTGCCTGACAGCATAATCGGTCGGCAGTCCAGCCAGTCGAATCCGGTGGAACCGTCATCGAACCGATACTCCATGACCTGCCTGATTATCTCTGCGCCGACTCCACAGCGTGGATAACCTTCGGATACCGTGATCAATCGGCCTGTTTTACGCACCGACTTGGCGATTGTGTCTATATCGAGCGGGTTGAGCGTCCTTGGGTCGATGATTTCGACATCGATTCCATCTTTTTCCATCTCAAGCGCTGCATCCATAGCAAAATGGAGCATCCTGGAGTAAGCGACTATAGTGGCATGCTTGCCCTGGCGCTTAACATCTGCTACTCCCAGCGGGATTATGTAGTCTCCTTCCGGTACAGGCCCCATGACAGCGGAGTAAAGCACCTTGTGCTCGATGAAAAGCACAGGGTTGTCATCTCTGATTGCAGCTTTCAGGAGTCCCTTTGCATCATACGGTGTGGAAGGCATTACAACATAGATTCCAGGCACATGAAGGAACATCGCTTCGAGGCTTTCAGAGTGGTGGGCTGCTATACTGCGCCCTACACCGCCTTCCGTCCTGATAACGCACGGAACCTTCGTCTTTCCGCCGAACATGTAGCGGTTGTAGCCTACATTGTGGATTAACTGGTC